>NZ_JANCLM010000079.1:0-8126 GCF_024259445.1 Pseudomonas sp. DVZ6 | reverse complement strand
TGTATAAGAGACAGCGCAAAGATCGCCGGGGCCGCTTTGCGGCCCTTTCGCGGCGCAAGGCCGCTCCTACAGGGATCGCAACCACCTGGATCTCAATGCCTGGCAACAATCTGCTTGTCGGACACTCGCCAGATCAGCCGATTGGTGTCATACCCCTGCTGCCGCGCCTTGGCCAGCAGGTTCTCGCGCTCCCAGGCCGGCAGCGAAGGCGTACGCGAAAGAATCCACAGGTACTTGCGATCCGGGCTGCCGACAATCGCGGTACGGTAGCGCTCATCGACGAACAGGATCCAGTAGTCGCCCTTGGCCACGCCCGGCACCAGGCGGGTGAACCAGTTATCGAACTCCACCCACAGTTTGTCGGTGTGCCCGGCCTCCTGCGGCGTGGCATGGCCTTCGGCGCGCAGCCACTCGTCGCCCATGGTGCGGCAGCGATTGAGCACGCCGACCGTGCCGTCGGGCTTGAGATTGTAGTGGCCTTCGGATTGGGCGCAGCCATCCTGGTACTTCATCGGCAGGCGCGCCAGCTCGAACCATTTGCCCTGGTAACGCTTGAGGTCGACCGCACCTGCGGTCTTCGGCGCCAGCGGGTCGGTGGCCGAGGTGGCGCAGCCACCCAACAGCATCACCAGGCACACGCCCAGCAGCAGGTGCAGACGCCTCATTTGAGGCCCTGCCCGGAATACATCAGGACCTTGTCCGCCGCGTACTGCACGCTGATGAAGCTCTTCTCGTCACCCCAGGTGCAGCTGCTCATGCCCAGTGCCCCGGAGCACTCCTTGGGCGAACCGAGCAATTGCTCGACCTCGGCCTTGTTCATGCCGGCCTTGAGCTTGGAATAGTTTTCCTGGTTGATCTTGCTGCAGGCGGTCAGGACGACGCACAAGGACAACAGGGCGAGGGAACGCAACGACATGAAGGGACACTCCTGGAGGTGGATACGCAGGTACGAAGGCCTGCAGGGAGCTTAGAAGGGAAAAAGGCTCCGCGGTTCCCTGGCGGCCCAGGTTTCGTTGTGCGCCGTTGGTCGCCTGGCGCGCAAACGATTAATGTTTTATTCCTGCGCGTCGACATAGAGCGGTGGTGTGGCCTTTTGCCGCACCCCTCCCCTTCGTGCCCGTGCGCAGATTCCAAGAAAAATGACCAAGAACCTCAAGTTCAGCCACAAGATCCTGCTGGCCGCCGCCCTCGTGGTGGCCGTCGCCTTCACCTGCTTCGTCCTGTTCAACGACTACCGGCAGCGCCAGTCGCTGCGCAGCGACACTGAATCGACGTTGCAGTCACTGGGCAACCTGACCGCGGGCAACATCCGCACTTGGCTCGACAGCCGCATCCAGCTGGTGAGCTCGGTGGCCCAGCAGATCGCCGTCGACGGCCCGGCCAAGAACAGCCTCGACCGCATCCTGGCGTTGCCGGTGTACAGCGGCAACTTCATCCTCACCTACTTCGGCGGCCAGGACGGCAGCATGCAGTCGGTGCCGGTGGGTAACCGCGCCGCCGACTACGACCCGCGCGTGCGCGGCTGGTACAAGGCGGCCAGCGCGGCGGGCCAGACCATCGTCACCGAGCCGTACATCTCGGTCTCGGCCGGCAAGCTGGTGATCACCCTGGCCACCCCGGTGCAACAGGGCGGGCGCATGATCGGCGTGAGCGGTGTCGACACCGACCTGCAGACCATCAGCAACCTGATCAACACCCTCGACTTCGGCGGCCACGGCCATGCCTTCATCGTCAACGGCGAAGGCAAGGTGCTCATCCATCCCAAGGGCGAACTGGCGCTCAAGACCCTGGCCGATGTCTACCCCGGCAGCGACCTGCGCATCGGCAGCGGCCTGAAAGAGGTCGAGGTCGAGGGCCGCCGGCAGTTCATCAGCTTCACCCACGTCGACGGCGTGCCGTCGGCGGACTGGTACGTGGCGCTGGTGCTGGACCAGGACGCGGCCTTCGCCATGCTCGGCGAGCTGCGCACCTCGGCGGTGGTGGCGACGCTGATCGCGGTGGTGGTGATCATCGCCCTGCTCGGCCTGCTGATCCGTGTGCTGATGGAGCCACTGCACGTCATGGGCCGCGCCATGCGCGACATCGCCGAGGGCGAGGGCGACCTGACCCGGCGCCTGAACATCCACGCCCAGGACGAGTTCGGCAGCCTGGCGCAGTCGTTCAACCGTTTCGTCGAGCGGATCCACGAGTCGATCCGTGAAGTGGCCTCGGCCACCGGCCAGGTGAATGCCGTGGCCGGCCAGGTGGTCAACGCCTCCAACGCCTCGATCCACAATGCCGACCAGCAATCGAGCCGCACCAGCAGCGTGGCCGCGGCGATCAACCAGCTGGGTGCCGCCGCCCAGGAAATCGCCCAGAACGCCGCCCTCGCCTCGCAGCACTCCAGCGCCGCCCGCGGCCTGGCCGAGGAAGGCCAGCAGGTGGTCGGCGAGACCATCGACGTGATGAACCAGCTGTCGGCGCGCATCAGCGACGCCAGCGGCAATATCGAGACGCTGAACAACCACACGGCGAACATCGGCCAGATCCTCGATGTGATCAGCGGCATCTCGCAGCAGACCAACCTGCTGGCGCTCAACGCCGCCATCGAGGCCGCCCGTGCCGGCGAGGCCGGGCGCGGCTTCGCGGTGGTCGCGGACGAGGTGCGCAACCTGGCCCACCGTACCCAGGACTCGGCGCAGCAGGTGCAGCGCCTGATCGAGGAGCTGCAGGCCGGCGCCCAGGTGGCGGTCAGCACCATGAACCAGAGCCAGCAGCACAGCGATCGCAGCGTGGGCATCGCCAACCAGGCCGGCGAGCGCCTGGGCAGCGTCACCCAGCGAATCGGCGAGATCGACGGCATGAACCAGTCGGTAGCCACCGCCACCGAGGAACAGACGGCCGTGGTCGAGTCGATCAATGTCGACATCAACGAGATCAATACGTTGAACCAGGAAGGGGTGCACAACCTGCAGAGCACCTTGCGTGCCTGCACCGACCTTGAGCATCAGGTCGAGCGGTTGAAGCATCTGGTGGGGAGTTTCAGGATCTGATTCGAAGGCCCTGGGGGCCGCTTTGCGGCCCATCGCGGCACAAGGCCGCTCCTACAGGGGGATGCGATTCCTTGTAGGAGCGGCCTTGTGCCGCGAAAGGCCTGCGCAGCAGGCCCGGCTATTCAGAAGCGGGACCCAGGCTCCAGCAAGAAATCCATCTCCTCGCTGGTACTCGGCCGCTCCAGCACCAGGTTGCGGTGCGGGAAGCGCCCGAACCTGGCAATCACCCGCTGGTGCTGCTCGGCATAGTCGAGGAAGCCTTCGAACAACCGGCGGTTGGCCTCGGGCTGTTCATCCAGCAGCATCTGGTAACGCTCGACACACAGGTTCTGCCAGTCCAGCACCTCGGCGTGCTCCAGCACCAGCAGCACGAACACCCGCTGGATCGGCAGCAACTGGTAGTCCCAGCCCTTTTGCAGGCCCTGCATCGCCACCACCTGCGCCCGCCGGTCGCCCTCGAAGGCGCGCGGCGTGTCGCGGTGGATCATGCGCGGCAGCTGATCCAGCAGGATCAGCAGGCCAAGCCAGCCCTGCGGGCTCTGCTGCCACTCGTCGAGCCCGCCCGAGAGGGCCTGCTCGACCAGATGGCCGAACTGGGCCTGGGCTTCGGCGTCATGGTGCTTGCCGAACCACAGCGTGTTCTTCTCGTCAGCCACGGCCTGGGCACTGCTGCCCCAACCGAACCACCACTCCAGCAACGGCTGCCAAGGTGCGAGCATGACTTACTCCTTGTGGTAGGCGGTGACGCGCTCGACCTCTTCCTTCGAGCCGAGGATCACCGACACGCGCTGGTGCAGGCTCTCCGGCTTGATGTCGAGGATGCGCTCGTAACCGTTGGTGGAGGCGCCGCCAGCCTGTTCGATGATGAAGGACATCGGGTTGGCTTCGTACATCAGGCGCAGCTTGCCCGGCTTGCTCGGCTCACGGGCGTCGCGCGGGTACATGAACAGACCGCCACGGGTCAGGATGCGGTGCACGTCGGCCACCATCGAGGCGATCCAGCGCATGTTGTAGTTCTTCTTCAGCGGACCGGTCTCGCCGGCCAGCAGCTCGCCCACGTAGCGCTGCACCGGGGCTTCCCAGTGACGCTGGTTGGACATGTTGATGGCGAACTCGGCGGTGGTTTCCGGCACGCGGATGTTCTCGTGGGTCAGGACGAAGCTGCCCAGCTCGCGGTCCAGGGTGAAGCCCTTGACGCCGTTGCCCAGGGTCAGGATCAGCATGGTCTGCGGGCCGTAGATGGCGTAACCGGCGGCGACCTGCTCGGTGCCTGGCTGCAGGAACGCTTCTTCGTTCAGGCTTTCGTTCTGGCTCAGGTACTGGTTAGGGCAACGCAGTACCGAGAAGATGGTGCCGACCGAAACGTTGACGTCGATGTTCGACGAGCCGTCCAGCGGGTCGAAGACCAGCAGGTAGGCGCCTTTCGGGTATTTGCCCGGGATCTGGTAGGCGTTGTCCATTTCCTCGGACGCCATGCCGGCCAGGTGGCCGCCCCACTCGTTGGCCTCGAGCAGGATGTCGTTGGAGATCACGTCGAGCTTCTTCTGCACTTCGCCCTGCACGTTTTCGGTGCCCATGCTGCCCAGCACGCCGCCCAGGGCGCCCTTGGACACGTGGTGGCTGATCTCCTTGCACGCACGCGCCACCACTTCGATCAGGAAGCGCAGATCGGCAGGGGTATTGTTGCTGCGGGTCTGCTCAATCAGATAGCGACTCAGGGTAACGCGGGACATGTATGGCTCCGAAAGGAATAGGGGGAGAAAAACCCCCGCAGTTTACAGGGAGAGTTGCGGGCTAGCGAGCAAAGAGACTTGCCTGGGCTGTCAGACGGCACATTAGGTCGGTAGTTCAGCCCGCGCCAGGCCGATAGTCGGCATCTGCCTCATTCGCGGGTGAACCCGCTCCCACAGGTACTGCGCAGGCTTTGAAACCTGTGAGGTCCCTGTGGGAGCGGGTTTACCCGCGAATGGCCTCACCTCAATCCAGCGCCTTCCAGATCTCGGTCGCATACTCACGAATGGTCCGGTCCGACGAGAACCAGCCCATCCGCGCCGTGTTCAGCACTGCCATGCGCCACCAGTCCTGCGGCGCGTGCCACAGCTCCTCGACCCGCCGCTGGGCGTCCCAGTAGGCATCGAAGTCGGCGCATACCAGGAAGCGGTCATAGGCGATCAGCCCGTCCACCAGCCCGGCGTAGCGCGCCGGGTCGTCCGGCGAAAACACGCCGCTGCGGATCGCCTGCAGCACATCGCCCAACCGATGGGAGGCGGCAATCGCCGCGGCGGCGCCGAAATCGCCGCTGCGCTTGCGCGCCTCCACCTGCTGGGCGGTCAGGCCGAAGATGAACATGTTTTCGGCGCCCACCTGCTCGCACATCTCGACATTGGCGCCATCCAGGGTGCCGATGGTCAGCGCGCCATTGAGGCCGAACTTCATGTTGCTGGTACCGGACGCCTCGTAGCCGGCGGTGGAGATCTGCTCGGACAGGTCCGCCGCCGGGATGATGCTCTCGGCCAGGCTGACGTTGTAGTTGGGCAGGAACACCACCTTGAGCTGGCCACGCACCGTGGGGTCGTTGTTGACCACCCGGGCGATGTCGTTGGCCAGCTTGATGATCAGCTTGGCCTGGTGGTAGCTGGCCGCCGCCTTGCCGGCGAAGATCTTCACCCGCGGTACCCAGTCGGTCCCGGGGTCATTGCGCATCGCCTGGTACAGCGCCACCGTATGCAACAGGTTGAGCAGCTGGCGCTTGTACTCGTGGATGCGCTTGACCTGGACGTCGAACAGCGCCTGCGGATTGACTGTCACCCCCAGCCGGTCCTGAATGATGCTGGCCAATGCGCGCTTGCTGTGCAGGCGCTGGGCGGCGAATTGCTTGCGGAAGGTGGCCTTGTCGGCAAAAGGCGCCAGCCCCTTGAGCTTGCCTTCCGGGTCGTCCAGCACCTGCGGGCCCAACGCCTCGATCAGCATCGCCGTGAGCTGCGGGTTGGACTGGTACAGCCAGCGACGGAAGGTGATGCCGTTGGTCTTGTTGTTGATCCGTTGCGGGTAAAGCTTGTGCAGTTCGGCGAACACCGTGCTCTTCATCAGTTTGCTGTGCAGCGCCGACACGCCGTTGACGCTGTGCGAGCCGAGAAACGCCAGGTTACCCATGCGTACCCGGCGACCGTTGTCCTCCTCGATCAGCGACACCGCGCGCAGCACATCGAAGTCGTGCAGGCCTTTGGCCCGCAAGGCATCGATATGGTAGGCGTTGATCAGGTAGATGATCTGCATATGCCGCGGCAGCATGCGCTCCATCAGCGCCACCGGCCAGGTTTCCAGGGCCTCGGGCAGTAGGGTGTGGTTGGTGTAGGCCAGGGTTCCGACGGTCAGCTCCCAGGCTTTGTCCCAGGGGATTTCGTGCTGGTCCACCAACAGGCGCATCAACTCGGCCACGGCGATCGACGGGTGGGTGTCGTTGAGCTGGATCGCTGCGGCATCCGGCAGGTTGAGCAGGTCTTTATGCATGTTCAGGTGGCGGCGCAACAGGTCCTGCAGCGAGGCCGAGACGAAGAAGTATTCCTGGCGCAGGCGTAGCTCCTGGCCGGCCTCGGTGCTGTCGGCCGGGTACAGCACCCGCGAGATGCTCTCGGCGCGGGCCACCTCGGCCACTGCGCCCAGGTGGTCGCCGGCGTTGAAGCGCTCCAGGTGCAGTTCTTCCAACGCCCGGGCCCTCCATAGGCGCAGGGTGTTGACGCTGGCGCCGCGCCAACCGACCACCGGTGTGTCGTAGGCCACCGCCCGCACCGTCTCGCCCGGCCACCAGACCTGGCGCTGCTGCCCATTGCCCTCGTGCACGGTTTCGACACTGCCGCCGAAGCTGATCGGATAGATCACCTCGGCGCGCTCGAACTCCCAGGGGTTGCCGAAATCCAGCCAGTTCTCGGTCTGCTCCTGCTGCCAGCCATCGACTACCGCCTGGCGGAACAGGCCATGCTCGTAGCGGATGCCGTAACCATGGGCGGCGATGCCCAAAGTCGACATGCTCTCCATGAAGCACGCCGCCAGGCGCCCGAGGCCGCCATTGCCAAGCGCCGCATCGGGCTCGAGCAGGCGGATGCGCTCAAGGTCCACGTCCAACCCCTGCAACGCCTCACGGGCGATCTCCAGGTAGCCGAGGTTGCTCAGGCTGTCGTACAGCAAGCGGCCGATGAGGAATTCGAGGGAGAGGTAATAGACACGCTTCTGGCTGCGTCGGTAGGCCCGCCGGGTATGGTCCATCCAGTGATCGACCATGTGGTCGCGGGCGGCCAGGGCGATGGCCTCGAACCAGTCGTGGTCGAAAGCGTGTTCCGGGTCCTTGCCGACCGCGTAGGTCAGCTTGGCCAGCACGGCGGCGCGAAAGGCCGCCACCTCTGCACTATGGTCCTTTTCGTCACGGGCTTCGGTTTCCTGGGACATGAGGCATCCTCGGGCAAATGGGCGAAAGCGCAGGGAGATTGTTCAGCCTAGACGCTCTGACACGGAGCGACAGCGACGGTTCGCGGTTTTCATCCACCGCTGGCGAAACCGGCAAAAGGTTGTTCACAAATTGAACAACTCCGGTATCATCGCGCGCCCCAAAACCGTGATTTTCCTTGCAAGAATAAAACCGCAACCATGAAACCGACCCTGATCGCCGCCGCCGAAGTCGACCGCCTGGAGACCTGGCAGCGCTATGCCAGCCACATGTGCGGTGGCTGCCACTCGACCTGCTGCACCCTGCCGGTGGAGGTGAAGATCAAGGATCTGATCCGCATCGGCGTGGTGGACGAGTTCGAAAAAGACGAACCCCCGAAAAACGTGGCCAAACGCCTGCAGAAGGAAGGCATCATCGAGCGTTTCAACCAGAAGTCGGGGATCTTCACCCTGACCCGGATGAGCAACGACGACTGCATGTATCTGGACCGCAAGAGCCGGCTGTGCACCATTTATGACAAGCGCCCGGACACCTGCCGCAATCACCCGAAGATCGGGCCGCGGCCGGGGTATTGTGCGTACAAGCCCAAGGTGGCTACCCGCTGATCCTGCTTTACCTTTGAAATTCTGGGGCTGCTTTGCAGCCCATCGCGG
>NZ_JANCLM010000078.1:0-8940 GCF_024259445.1 Pseudomonas sp. DVZ6 | reverse complement strand
CTGCGCAACGGCAGCGATGCCAATGGCCAGCGCGGCATCCTCCAGGCCCTGGGCCTCGATGTGCAGAGCGCCAGTCTGGACAACCACGGCGGGCGCATCGCGGCGTTGGGTGGTGATGCACTGATCCGCACCGGGCAGCTGGACAACCGCGACGGCGGCATCTCCGCCAGTGGCCTGCTCAAAGTCACCGGCGCCAGCCTGCTCAACGGTGGTGACGCGCGTGGCGAGATGGTCGGCCAGCGTATCGACATCGGGCTGAGCGGCGCGCTGGACAACCGTGGCGGCATCGTCGAAAGCGCGAGTACTTTCGCCATCACTGCCGCCAGCCTGGATAACCAGGGTGGCCAGTTGCGTGCCGTGGGCAGCACAGGCAAGAGCCAGTTCGCCATTGGCGGCCTGTTCGACAACCGCACCGGGCTGGTGGAAGTCGGTAATACCGACCTGACGCTCGGCGTCGGCGTGTTGCAGAACGTCGGCGGCAAGGTGCTGCATGCGGGCAAGGGCGTGTTCGACATCGACACGCTCAACCTGACCCGCGCTGGCGGCAATCTGATCACCCGTGGCGGTCTGACCCTGACCGCCGACAGCTGGACCAACGCCAGCGTGATCCAGGCCGGGCGCCTGACGGTCAACGTCAACAACCTCACCCAGACCGCCGGCGGCCAGTTGCTGGCATTCGACAGCCTGGTGGGCAACGGCGGCAACTGGAGCAACGATGGCCTGATTGCCAGTGACGGTGATCTCAGCCTGAACCTGGGGGGCACTTACAGCAGCGCCAATGGGCGGGTGAACAGCCTGGGTACGCTGGGCGTGAGCGCGGCGCAGATGAGCCTGGGTGGCAACGCCAGCATCACCGGCGTGGGCAACACCACGGTCAACGTGGCGGGCCTGCTGACCAACCAGGGGCGGCTGAGTGCGGCAGGTGATCTGCTGGTCAATGCCGGCAGCCTGAACAACCTGGGGACCCTGGGAGGCAACCAGCTGGTGCGCGTGACCACCGGCAGCCTGCGCAACGATCGCAGCCTGTTGTTCAGTGGCGGGGACATGCAGCTGTACACCGGGACCCTGACCAACTTCTATGGCGACGTCTACAGCCTGGCTGGGCTGACGGTGGCGGGCAATGCCGCAGGTGGGCTGGCGAGCAAGGTGGAGAACATCTCCGGCAGCCTGGAAAGTGCCGGGGACATGCGCCTGAATGCGCAGACGATCGAGAACCGCAAGGAAATTTTCAAGACCACGGGGGCCCCGACGTGGAGCTCGATCGGCATGCGTCAGACCGGCCCGGGCGGCGGTCATATGGTGCTTGAGGAGTACTACGAGAAGAAGGTCGAGATCGACTCGCCCGCCGGCGCCATCCGTGCTGGCCGCGACCTGTTCGTGCTCGGGGGGCGGCTGGAGAACTCGGCTTCGGTGATCACCGCACAGCGTGATATCACGGTCAATGTGCAGAACTTCCTCAACAAGGGCGAGGCACTGGGCACCTATTCGGTATTGAAGTCGTTCACCCTGTCAGGCGTGGACAAGGTCAAGTACGCCATGCCGTATTTTGCTGCGGTGATGCGCTACAACGCAGCCAATGACCCGCAATACACAAGGGCCAACAGTAACGGCGACAGACACCTCGTTGGCACATTGCGCATGTGGGATGCCAACTGGAACGAGTCACGCATCACGCCCTACACCCGGCTTGGCGGTACCGCGAACTTCAATACCATCGCGGTCATCGGTTGGAAGAGCTGGTTCGACGGCTTCTCGCTCAGTGCGCTGAACATTGCGCCGGCATACAACCCGAATGCGAGAGCGCCGCTGCCCGCGCAGATTCAAGGCGTCACGTTCTACGACCAGCGTACCATCGAGCACGGCACTCAGGTCGGTGCCGCGAATGCTGTGGTACAGGCGGGTGGCCGGGTAAGCATCAATGCCACCAGGGACGTGATCAACAGCGTCATCCAGGAAGGACTGACGGTCAGTGGTCCGGCAGGCAAGGCGTTTGACCCCAAGCTGCCGGGCGCTGCCGGTAACACGGTTATCCGTATTCACGCCCAGCTTCCCCCTGACCTGGCGCAACAACAGGTCAACCCCCTGGCTTTGGGCGGCTTCACCTTGCCCACCGGCCAGAACGGACTGTTCCGCCTGAGTGGCCAGGGGGGCAGTGCCGCGGGTGCCTCGCCGCAGGGTTGGACACTGGGAACTGCCGAGGTTTCGAACCAGGGCCGCCAGGCGCTGGCACCAGGCGGTCAGCCCGGCGCGCTGCAGGCCATGGACGCCAGTGCGGGGAACCAGAGCCATCAGGACATCGACCGCATTGCCCACCAGGGCGGTGCCGTGGGCGGCAACGCAAGTGCCATCGGTGTCTACGCACCGGGCGGTGCAGCGGTTGACGCCACCCCTGTGCCGCGACATCCCGGTGCCAACGGCAACCCGTGGAGCAACTCACGTCCCGACATTGCGGGTGTCACCCGTATGCCGGACAGCCAATACACCAGCAAGCCACACAAGTACCTGATCGAGACCAACCCGGTCCTGACCGACCTCAAGCAGTTCATGAGCTCCGACTACCTGCTCGGCAACCTGGGCTACGATCCGGACCAGAGCTGGAAGCGCCTGGGCGATGGCCTCTACGAGCAACGTCTGATCCAGCAGGCGGTGGTGGCCCGTACTGGTCAGCAGTTCATCGATGGCCAGACCTCCGGCGAGCAGTTGTTCAAGTACCTGATGGACAATGCCCTGCGCAGCAAGGACCAACTGCAGCTCAGCCTGGGCGCGGGCCTGACGGCTTCCCAGGTGGCGGCGCTGACCCATGACATCGTGTGGATGGAAAAACACCAGGTCAACGGCGAGGACGTCCTGGTGCCGGTGCTTTACCTGGCCCAGGCCAACAACCGCCTGGCCCCCAACGGCGCGTTGATCGCCGGCCAGGACGTGGAACTGATCGCCGGCGAGAACCTGACCAACGTCGGGACCTTGCAGGCCAGCCGCAACCTGTCCGCCACCGCTGGCAACAACCTGGTCAACACCGGCCTGGTCCAGGCCGGAGAGCGCCTGGAACTGCTGGCCGGCAACAACCTGAGCAACAGCGCCGGCGGCATCATCACCGGGCGCGACGTGAGCCTGACCGCGGTCAATGGCGACATCCTCAACCAGCGCGACCAGGTGCGCGCCGTCACCAACTTCGGCGGCACCAGCCAGCACAAGGACTACCTGGATAACGCCGCCCGTATCGAAGCCGGGAACAGCCTCAGCCTCAAGGCGGGCCAGGACATCAACAACGTCGCCAGTGTGATCCAGAGTGGCGGCGACCTGTCCCTCAACGCCGGGCGCGATGTCAGCCTGCTGTCGGTCGAGGAGCGCGAAGGCTTCTACAGCAACCGCCAGCGCAACAACACCGTGCAGCAGCATGGCGCGACGGTTACCGCCGGTCGCGACCTGAGCATTGGCGCGGGCCGCGATCTCACCGCGGTGGCCAGCCAGATCGATGCAGGCCGCAACCTGTCCCTGGCCGCGGGCGAAGATCTGAACCTGACCTCCGCCGCCAACGAAGCCCACAGCTTCAGCCGCAGCAAGAAGGTCACCCAGTCCAAGGACCAGGTCACCCAGGTCTCGACCACGGTCAAGGCCGGTGGTGACGTGTCGCTGTCTGCCGGCCAGGACATGGCCATCGTCGCCAGCCAGGTCAAGGGCAAGGGCGATGTCGACATCGACGTCGAGCGCGACCTGACCATCGCTTCCGCCCAGGACGAAAGTGCGTCCTACTACCTCAAGAAGAGCAAGGGTTCGTTCGGTCGCAAGAGTTCGAACCAGAAGGAGAGCTACCACAGCACCAACGTCGCCTCGGTGATCGAGGCCGGTGGTGATCTCACCGTCAACGTCAGCAAGCAGGACTATGGCGGCATCTCCCTGGATGGCGGCCGCGATGTCACGGTGATCGGCAGCCAGCTCAAGGCCGGCGGCGACCTCATGATTGGCGCGACGGGCGATGTGGCGGTGCTGTCCGGCGTCGAAGAGCATGGCGAGTTCAGCAAGAAGACCAAGTCCGGCTTCCTCGGCCTGTCGAAGAGCGGCAAGAGCCAGCTCAAGACCAGCGCCACCCAGGTGGGCAGCGAGCTCGATGCCGGCAACGACATTGTCCTGGCGGCGGGGAGCGACGTGCGCCTGCGCGCGAGCAAGGCCAATGCCGGCAACGATGTGGAACTGCGCGCCGGGTTGGTGGATGACGAGGGCGATGTCAACCTGGTATCGGCCAACGACACCGCCTATAGCCGCAGCGAGGAGTACAAGCAGAAGCTCAAGCTCTCGCTTTCGGCCAAGGACATGCTGTCGCCGACAGCGCTGATGCTGCCGGGCGTGCAAAACGTCTCGATCCCCTCGGTGTCGATTGCGTCGGCAAAGACCTCCGGGCATGAAGCGCGCAGCAGCACCAGTGTCGGCAGCCAGGTGGTCGCCGTGCGCGACGCTACCCTGGAGGCGGAACGCGATATCAACGTGCTCGGTAGCGGGATCAATGCCGGACGCAATGTCAGCCTGAACGCCGGGCGTGACGTGAATATCACTGCGGCGCAGAACCAGCGTGACGATACGCAGTGGTCCAAGTCGAGCAGCGTCGGGCTGCATTCGGACACCGACGACAACGGTACCAATTTCTTCGCCGGCGTTGAAAAAGAGAAAGCCAAGGACCGCCTGCGCGAGCAGTTGGCTGCCGGCAGTCGCATCCAGGCTGGCAAGGACCTGGATATCAATGCCGGGCGTGATATCAACCAGACCGGTTCGGACTTGCTGGCAGGGCACGATATCAGCCTTGGCGCCGGACGAGACATCAACATCGATGCCGGCCGCGACACGCGTATCCAGGAGCAGGAACGCGAGTATGAGAGCCAGGGGGTCAGTGGCTCGATCAAACACAACGCCGGCAGTACCAAGGATGCGATAAGCAATACCGGCAAGGGCGAGGATGGCGTCAGCAAGGGTTCCAGCACCTTGCAGACCGTGGACGCCATCGGCCAGTTCTTCTCCGGCCCCACCGGAGACGGCAAGATCGGTACCAGCAAGCAGACCAGCAGCCAGCAAAGCGTGGAGCAGAGCAATCGGTCTTCGACGCTGGAGGCCGGCAACGATGTGAAGATGCAGGCCGGCAACGACGTCAATATCAAGGGCAGCAAGGTCCAGGCCGGGCGAGACATCGATATCAAAGGCCGGGATATCAACATCGATGTCGCCAAGGGCAGCAGCAGCCAGGAAAGCAACCAGTCGCAGAGCTGGGGTGGCGTGCATGGTGGCACCAGTGGCGGCTTCAAGGTCGGCATCGGCGGCAGCCATGGCACTGCCAGTGCCGATAGCCAGCAGGGCACCTCCACGCCTTCGCAGCTGGAGGCCGGCGGTAACATCAAGCTCGACGCCAGCAATGACCTGAATATCGTGGGCAGCCAGGTCAAGGCCGGCCGCGATGTGGAGTTAAATGCCGGCAATGAGCTGAACATCGTCGCTGCCAAGAACGACAGCCAGCAGGAGCAGAACCGTCAGAGCGGCGGTGGCGAGGTCGGCCTGACCTTCGGCTCTGAAGGTGTGGGCGTCTACGCCAGCGTCAACATGGGCAAGGGCGACCTGGAGCGTGAAACCCAGCGTCATCAGCAAGCCTATGTGTATGCCGGTGACCAGCTGAAGTTCACCAGTGGCAAGGACACCAACATCAAGGGCGCCCAGGTACGCGGCGACGAAGTGATCGGCCGTGTCGGTGGCGATCTCAACGTGGCCTCGGCCATCGACACTGGCAAGGTCAAGGGCAAGGAGTTCGACATCAATGCCACCGTCACCGTGGGCCCGGGCGCCGGTGTCAGTGGCTCGGTCGGCTATGGCAAGACCACCGGCAAGACCGAGTGGGTCGAGGACCAGACGCGCATCACCGGGCGTGACAAGGTCGATATCCGCACCGAGAACCACACCCAGCTCGACGGTGCGCTGATCGCCGCCGACAACGGCAATCTCAAGCTCGATACCGGCACCCTGGGCTTCAGTGACATTGCCGGCAAGGACAAGGAGCACGGTTACTACCTGAACGTGGGTGGCAGCTGGAAGAAGGGGTCGGCCAGTGCCGAGCAGGACCCTTCCAACGGCAAGGTCACCGCAGACTCGGGCAACGGCGAGAAGGGTTCGAAGAACCAGACCAGCTGGAGCGTCAGTGGCTGGGAGTATGAAAAGGACCGCGAGCAGACCGTCCGCGCCACCGTGGGTGCAGGTGATATCACTGTGCGCAAGGACGCCGAGACCGGCCAGGACTCCACCGTCGGGCTGAACCGTGACCTCGACAAAGCCTACGAAATCACGCGGGACAAGGAGTCGCGCACCGATCTCTATGTGACCGACAGCTCGCTGCACGATGTGCTGAATCCCAAGGAGACGCTGCAGAAATGGAGCGATGGGCTGCTCGACTACGACAAGACGGCGCTGAAGAACTTCGAACAGGCCGGCAATGCCCTCAACGCCCTGGTCAATCGTTACCAGCGCATGACCGGGCGGCCAATGGACAGCGGCGCTGTCGCGGTCGCGGGCCGGGCGCTGGCGGAAAACACCCTCGAGTCGCTGATCCTGGCAGGGATGTCGCCACGCGATGCCATGGCCTTGATGGGCAAGGAAGACTTCCAGACCCAGGTATTGCAGCAGCTCAACAACCTTGAGCATGTGTTCGAGCAGTCGCAGGATTTCACCCGCGAGCTTGAGCGAAATCTGGGGGCTCTGCAGCTAGACACGACACATGTCACGGCGGAGCGCGACAGCGTCCAATGGACGCTGACCTATGTCTCGACCATCAACGAGTACCTGGACGCGCATCCGGATGGGGCCGAGGCGGTCACCGTGGCACTTGCCATGCTGCAAGGCCCCAAGGCTGTCATCCAGTTGGCTGTCAGCCAGGTGATCGACCAGACGGAGCTGGCCAAGGACTTCAATGCCAAGGTCGAGGAGGCCGTGGCGAAGGTTGGCAAATACATTGCCGAGCGCATGGAGGGAGAGGACGACCTCGACAAGAAGGAAGGTGGCGACTTCCTGATTGGCGGTGGCAAGTTGATCACCAGCGTGATCATGGGCGCCATACCAGGACGCAAGGGCGGCACCCACCATGAAGGGAGCAATGGGCCGGGATCTCACCTGGATGTGCCGGATACCCGCAAGCCGCACGAGCCGCCTGCCGGCGATGTGCCGCCCAAGGGGCCGACATCGGCGTTCACCCAGCTTTCCAGCCAGGCACGGCGTTATCTCAATGAGCTGGAGGCGCACACGGGCCTCAAGGTCACCGCCGAGCAACGCGACAACCTGGCAAATGCCTTGCGCGAAAAGAACTACACCAAGCTCACGCCCAAGGAAACCCAGAAACACCGACGCGAGTTCAACAAGGTCAAGGACGAGCTGATCGGCCAATGGGAAACCAAGACAGGCCAGACGTGGCCCCGCTACACCGAGAACGTGATGAGCAAGGATGGAACAAAGGTGGTGCGCAAGGCCGGACAGCCCTACGATGCGCACCACATCATCGAAAGTGGGTTCGGCGGACCTAACGAATGGTGGAACATGCACCCGGCACGCTTCCCCGACCAGCATCAAGGTGGCATCCATGGGAAAGACAGCGTGAGCAGGGAAATCTTCACATCACGATAAGAGGGCAGGGTGAATGGGAATGTATGACGATCTGCAGCCGGACAAGGTGTCCGGCCCCCTTTCCAAACTGACGACAGCCGAAGCGCAGGTGCTCTCGGCGCTGGCTGGCCCCCATTCGCAGGTGCCGGCCGATTACCTGGCGTTCATCAGGGAGCTTGGATGGGGGGAAGTGGGTGAGGCGGCCTATATGTTGTACGAAGGCCTGCTCACGCCTGACCAGGTCTACGATGAGGATGGGGACAACGCCCTGGAAGGCATCCTGCTGTTCGGCGATGACCTGCAGGGTTACTGCTCAGGGTTCGACACGAACAATGGCTGGGTGGTTGTCGATATCGACCCGGTGAGCCGTGAGGCCCATCAGGTGGCGGACAGTTTCTCCGAGTTCATACGCGAACTGTTGGGTGACTTGTAGTCCGTGTGCACTGCAAGGGCCGGGAATCACCGGGCAGTATCTCCCGGTTTCGATTCGCGGGTCCTTGCTGGCCGCTGCGGCCAGTTCTTCTCTTCTCTGTGTGGCTTCTTGCGGTGCGCATGCCCAGATGAGGCATGGCACCGATTTCTTCCCTTCCGACGTCCTCGATAGCCCTGGATGCAGTGCGCTGGTGGCCTCTGGCTGCCTGGAGCTTCAGCTTGGGTGGCTGCTGGAACAGGCAGTAGATGGTTTCACGGTTTTTTGACGATATTAATTTGACGTTTCCGTGATGGCAAAATAACATCTCGCGCTCTTTTTTCGGGGGCCAGGCACTGGATGATGCCTGTGCGTTGTCGGCGGGGGCGAGCTTGCGTGCCTACCTTCGCCCACAGCCTGAAACGCCCCGACATGTTGACCGACAAGGAATGCCCGGTGTACTTGCGCCTGGACTTCGTCATCTGACCGCCTGATTCACGAGACCTGACATGGACGTTCGCCTGTTTGCCTTCCTGGCCCGCCAACGCTCGGCCGCAATTCAGCCCCGCGAGCGCTTCTGCGGGCTGCCCAAGCGTGGCCTGGCCTTCCTGCTGGCCAATGCCATGTTCTGGCAGCCGCTGTGGGCGCAGGCCGCCGAAGGCGTGGTGGTCAGCGGGCCGGGCACCAGCCTCGGCCAGGCGGGCAACGGCGTGCCGATCGTCAACATCGCCGCGCCCAACGGCAGCGGGCTGTCGCACAACCAGTTCAGCGACTACAACGTTGGCCAGCAGGGGCTGATCCTCAACAACGCCACCGAGCGCACCCAGGCCACCCAGCTGGGCGGGATCATCCTTGGCAACCCCAACCTCCACGGCCAAGCGGCCAATGTCATCCTCAACGAGGTCAAC
>NZ_JANCLM010000077.1:0-9242 GCF_024259445.1 Pseudomonas sp. DVZ6 | reverse complement strand
CGGCCCTTTCGCGGCGCAAGGCCGCTCCTACAGGGACCGTGTTCAGGCTAGAAGCTGGCGTAGCACCTCGACAAACGCCAGCGCGCTTTCCTCTTCCTGCCCATGCCGCCCCTGGCGCACCACCCACTGCCCGTTGACCATCACATCACGCACCTGGCGGTCGCCGCCCGCAAACAACCAGCGGTTGAGGATCGCATCGCCGTCCGCCACGGCCAGATACGGGTCCTGTCCATCGAGCACCAGCCAGTCCGCGCGCTTGCCCACGGCGAGCTCGCCGATCGGTTGCCCCAGCGCCTGGGCGCCGCCAGTCAGCGCGGCATCGTAGAGGGTACGGCCCACCATCGGCTGGTCTGCGCGATACAGGCGGTTGCGCCGTTGGTCGCGCAGGCGCTGGCCATACTCCAGCCAGCGCAGCTCCTCGACCACGCTGAGCGACACATGGCTGTCCGAGCCGATGCCCATGCGCCCGCCCTGGGCCAGGTAGTCCACCGCCGGGAAGATACCGTCGCCCAGGTTCGCCTCGGTGGTCAGGCACAGCCCGGCCACCGCGCCGCTGCGGGCCATGGCGGCGACTTCGTCGGCTTCGGCGTGGGTGGCGTGGACCAGGCACCAGCGCTGGTCGACTTCGACATGCTCGTACAACCACTGCAGCGGACGGCGGCCGCTCCAGGCCAGGCAGTCATCGACTTCCTTCTGCTGCTCGGCAATGTGGATATGCACCGGGCAGGCCGCATCACTGGCGCCCAGCACATCGGCGATCTGGCCCGGCGTCACGGCGCGCAGGGAGTGGAAGCACAGTCCCAGCGCCTGCGCCGGTTGTTGCGCCAGCAAGGGTGCAAGCTGCTGTTGCAGGCGCAGGTACTGCTCGGTGGAATTGATGAAGCGTCGCTGACCGTCGTTGGGGGCCTGGCCGCCGAAGCCGGAATGGCTGTACAGCACCGGCAGCAAGGTCAGGCCGATGCCGCTGGCACTGGCGGCGGCGCTGATGCGGCGTGACAGCTCGGCAGGGTCGGCATAGGCCTGGCCGTTCTGGTCATGGTGGACATAATGGAACTCGGCCACCGAGGTGTATCCGGCCTTGAGCATCTCGATGTACAGCTGGCGGGCGATCACCTGCAACTGCTCCGGGGTGATCCGGCCGACCAGGCGGTACATCAGCTCGCGCCAGGTCCAGAAGCTGTCGTTGGGGTTGCCGGCCACTTCCGCCAGCCCCGCCATGGCCCGCTGGAACGCGTGCGAGTGCAGGTTGGGCATGCCCGGCAGCAACGGCCCGGCCAGGCGCTCGGCGCCATCGGCGCTGGCATCGGCCTCGATTGAGGCCAGTCGGCCGTCGGCGGCGACCTCCAGGCGGACATTGCGGGCCCAGCCCGAGGGCAGCAGGGCGCGTTCGGCGAAGTAGGCGGACATCGGTGAAATCCTGTTATTGTTAACTTGTATATACATATACAGCCGTTTGCCTGCCGGGTAAACTCCGGCAAGCTACCGTTCACTCCAACCGCACAAGGATTCAACGCCGTGCCGACACTTCCTGTCTCCGCGCTGGTTGCCCAGATGGGCGAAGGGCCGGCGCCGCTCTACGCCCGGGTGAAACAGATGATCATCCAGCAGATCGAGAGCGGCAGCTGGCCGCCTCATCATCGGGTGCCCTCGGAGAGCGAACTGGTCAGCGAGCTGGGCTTCAGCCGCATGACCATCAACCGCGCGCTGCGCGAGCTGACCGCCGAGGGCCTGCTGGTGCGCATGCAGGGTGTCGGCACCTTCGTCGCCGAGCCCAAGACCCGCTCGGCGCTGTTCGAGGTCAACAACATCGCCGACGAAATCGCCGGCCGTGGCCACCAGCATAGCTGCCAGGTGATCACCCTGGCCGAGGAGGCCGCTGGCTCCGAGCGCGCCCTGGCACTGGACATGCGCGAAGGCCAGCGGGTGTTCCACTCGTTGATCGTGCATTACGAGAACGACGTGCCGGTGCAGATCGAGGACCGCTACGTCAACGCCGCCATCGCCCCGGACTACCTCAAGCAGGATTTTACCCGGCAGACGCCCTACGCCTACCTGTCGCAGGTCGCGCCGCTCACCGAAGGCGAGCATGTGGTCGAGGCCATCCTCGCCGAGCCTGAAGAATGCACGCTGTTGCAGATCGAGCGGGGCGAGCCGTGCCTGCTGATCCGCCGCCGCACCTGGTCGGGACGCCAGCCGGTGACCGCCGCGCGCCTGATCCACCCCGGTTCCCGTCACCGTCTGGAAGGACGATTCAGCAAATGACTCAGTTGCAGCTGTTGCGTGCGCGGGATTATCCGCGCATGCCCTGGAAGAACGGTGGTGGCTTCACCGAAGAGATCACCCGCGATGTCGGCGACAGCCTGGACGGTTTCGGCTGGCGCCTGTCGATTGCCGATATCGAGGAGTCCGGTGGCTTTTCCACCTTTGCCGGGTACCAGCGGATCATCACCGTATTGCAGGGCGACGGCATGCGGTTGCTGGTCGACGGCCAGGCCAGCCGGCCGCTGTTGCCGTTCGATGCGTTCGCCTTCAGTGGCGAGAGCCAGGTCAGTTGCAAGCTGCTGGGTGGGGCGATTCGCGATTTCAACCTGATCTATGCGCCGCAGCGCTATCGGGCGCGGTTGCAGTGGTTCGATGGCGGCAACCGGGTGTTCAGTTCGGCGTCGACGCTGTTGCTGTTTGCCGCCGGCAATCATGTCGAGGTGGGGCTGGCCGGGGAGGGTGCGCAGCAGCTTGGGCGGTATGACTGCCTGCGGATCGATGGCAGCGAGGGGTTGCTGGAGCTGGATGTGCAGGGGCGGTTCTGCCTGATAGAGCTCATTACACGTTGAGATAGCCGGGGCCGCTACGTGAGCCTTTCGCGGCACAAGGCCGCTCCTACAGGATTGCGCGGGACCTGTAGGAGCGGCCTTGTGCCGCGAAAGGGTCGCGTAGCGGCCCCATTTGCATTTGATGAATCCCGAGGAATGGTCGGTTTTTTTTGGTTGCCTATGCTTGTACATACAAGTAAAGGTGTGTTTGTATATCGCCACGACACACACACATGCCGTCGGACGACCGCAGAGGACATCCCCGTGACTGACAACAACAAATACCGTGACGTAGAAATCCGTGCCCCGCGTGGCAACAAGCTGACCGCCAAGAGCTGGCTGACCGAAGCCCCGCTGCGCATGCTGATGAACAACCTCGACCCGCAGGTCGCCGAAAACCCGAAAGAGCTGGTGGTGTACGGCGGCATCGGCCGCGCCGCGCGCAACTGGGAGTGCTACGACAAAATCGTCGAGACCCTGACCCGCCTGGAAGACGACGAAACCCTGCTGGTGCAGTCGGGCAAGCCGGTCGGCGTGTTCAAGACCCACAGCAACGCCCCGCGCGTGCTGATCGCCAACTCCAACCTGGTGCCGCACTGGGCCAACTGGGAACACTTCAATGAGCTGGACGCCAAGGGCCTGGCCATGTACGGCCAGATGACCGCCGGCAGCTGGATCTACATCGGCAGCCAGGGCATCGTCCAAGGCACCTACGAAACCTTCGTCGAGGCCGGTCGCCAGCACTACAACGGCAGCCTGAAAGGCAAGTGGGTACTGACCGCGGGCCTCGGTGGCATGGGCGGCGCCCAGCCACTGGCCGCGACCCTGGCCGGCGCCTGCTCGCTGAACATCGAGTGCCAGCAGAGCCGCATCGATTTCCGCCTGGAAACCCGCTACGTCGATGAGCAGGCCAAGGACCTGGACGACGCCCTGGCGCGCATCGCCAAGTACACCGCCGAAGGCAAGGCCATCTCCATCGCCCTGCACGGCAACGCCGCCGAGATCCTGCCGGAGCTGGTCAAGCGTGGCGTGCGCCCGGACATGGTCACCGACCAGACCAGCGCCCACGACCCGCTCAACGGCTACCTGCCGGCCGGCTGGACCTGGGAGCAATACCGCGACCGCGCCCAGACCGACCCGGCTGCGGTGGTCAAGGCCGCCAAGCAATCGATGGCCGTGCACGTCAAGGCCATGCTCGACTTCCAGGCGCAAGGCATCCCGACTTTCGACTACGGCAACAACATCCGCCAGATGGCCAAGGAAGAAGGCGTGGCAAACGCTTTCGATTTCCCGGGCTTCGTACCGGCCTACATCCGCCCGTTGTTCTGCCGCGGTGTCGGCCCGTTCCGTTGGGCCGCGCTGTCCGGCGACGCCGAGGACATCTACAAGACCGACGCCAAGGTCAAGGAACTGATCCCGGACGACGCTCACCTGCACCGCTGGCTGGACATGGCCCGCGAGCGCATCAGCTTCCAGGGCCTGCCAGCGCGTATCTGCTGGGTCGGCCTGGGTCTGCGTGCCAAGCTCGGCCTGGCGTTCAACGAAATGGTGCGCAGCGGCGAGCTGTCGGCGCCGGTGGTGATCGGTCGCGACCACCTGGACTCGGGCTCGGTATCCAGCCCCAACCGCGAAACCGAAGCCATGCGCGACGGCTCCGACGCGGTCTCCGACTGGCCGCTGCTCAACGCCCTGCTCAATACTGCGGGCGGCGCCACCTGGGTTTCGCTGCACCACGGCGGTGGCGTGGGCATGGGCTTCTCCCAGCACTCGGGCATGGTCATCGTCTGCGACGGTACCGATGAAGCCGCCGAGCGTATCGCCCGCGTGCTGACCAACGACCCGGGGACCGGCGTGATGCGCCACGCCGATGCCGGTTACCAGATCGCCATCGACTGCGCCAAGGAGCAGGGCCTGGACCTGCCGATGATCACCGGCTGATCGGCGCGCTTTGGATCGCACCCTGTACGGGTGATACTGAACAACAAGAAGGGGCCCTGCGCGGCCCCATGCGATTGGAGTAGCGAAGTGACCGAATTGACCCTCAAGCCCGGCACCCTGACCCTGGCCCAACTGCGCGCCATCCATGCCGCCCCCGTGCGCCTGCAGCTGGATGCCAGCGCCGCGCCGGCCATCGACGCCAGCGTTGCCTGCGTCGAACAGATCATCGCCGAAGACCGCACCGCCTACGGCATCAACACCGGTTTCGGCCTGCTGGCCTCGACCCGCATTGCCAGCCATGACCTTGAGAACCTGCAGCGTTCGCTGGTGCTGTCCCACGCCGCCGGTATCGGCGCGCCGCTGGACGACAGCCTGGTGCGCCTGATCATGGTGCTGAAGATCAACAGCCTCAGTCGTGGCTTCTCCGGTATCCGCCGCAAGGTCATCGACGCGCTGATCGCCCTGGTCAACGCCGAAGTCTATCCACACATCCCGCTCAAGGGCTCGGTCGGCGCTTCCGGCGACCTGGCACCGCTGGCACACATGTCGCTGGTGCTGCTGGGCGAGGGCAAGGCCCGCTACCAGGGCCAGTGGCTGCCTGCCACCGAGGCCCTGGCCGTCGCTGGCCTGGAGCCACTGACCCTGGCCGCCAAAGAGGGCCTGGCCCTGCTCAACGGTACCCAGGCCTCCACCGCCTACGCCCTGCGCGGCCTGTTCCAGGCCGAAGACCTGTACGCCGCGGCCATCGCCTGCGGCGGCCTGACCGTGGAAGCGGCACTGGGTTCGCGCTCGCCGTTCGATGCGCGTATCCATGAAGTGCGTGGCCAGCGCGGCCAGATCGACACCGCCGCCTGCTTCCGCGACCTGCTGGGCGACACCAGCGAAGTGTCGCTGTCGCACAAGAACTGCGACAAGGTCCAGGACCCGTACTCCCTGCGCTGCCAGCCACAGGTCATGGGTGCCTGCCTGACCCAGATCCGCCAGGCCGCCGAAGTGCTCGGTATCGAAGCCAACGCCGTGTCGGACAACCCGCTGGTGTTCGCCGCCGAAGGCGACGTGATCTCTGGCGGCAACTTCCACGCCGAGCCCGTGGCCATGGCCGCCGACAACCTGGCCCTGGCGATCGCCGAGATTGGCTCGCTGAGCGAGCGCCGCATCTCGCTGATGATGGACAAGCACATGTCCCAGCTGCCGCCGTTCCTGGTGGAAAACGGCGGGGTCAACTCCGGCTTCATGATCGCCCAGGTCACCGCTGCCGCGTTGGCCAGCGAGAACAAGGCCTTGTCGCACCCGCACAGCGTTGACAGCCTGCCAACCTCGGCCAACCAGGAAGACCATGTGTCGATGGCCCCGGCCGCCGGCAAGCGCCTGTGGGAAATGGCCGAGAACACCCGTGGCGTGCTGGCCATCGAATGGCTGGGCGCCTGCCAGGGCCTGGACCTGCGCAAGGGGCTGAAGACTTCGGTCAAGCTGGAGCAGGCGCGCCAGGCGCTGCGCAAGGACGTGCCGCACTAT
This sequence comes from Pseudomonas sp. DVZ6, assembly GCF_024259445.1. Classification (NCBI taxonomy): domain Bacteria; kingdom Pseudomonadati; phylum Pseudomonadota; class Gammaproteobacteria; order Pseudomonadales; family Pseudomonadaceae; genus Pseudomonas; species Pseudomonas sp. DVZ6. The sequence continues at coordinate 2,979 of NZ_JANCLM010000077.1, read as the reverse complement.
GACCGCGACCGTTTCTTCGCACCGGATATCGAGGTGGCGTCCGAGCTGCTGGCCAAAGGTACCTTGACCGGCCTGCTGCCGGCTGGGGTCCTGCCTAGCCTGTAACACCGTCGGGGGCCGCTTTGCGGCCCTTTCGCGGCGCAAGGCTGCTCCTACACAGGCAATGCGTTCCCCTGTAGGAGCGGCCTTGTGCCGCGATGGGCTGCGCAGCAGCCCCCCTCATTCTCACGACCAGAACAACAATAAGGACGTGACATGCAACAAGCTCAAGGTCTCAAGCGCGGGCTATCGGCCCGGCATATCCGTTTCATGGCGCTCGGTTCGGCAATCGGTACCGGGCTTTTCTACGGTTCGGCCTCGGCCATCCAGATGGCCGGCCCGGCCGTGCTGCTGGCCTACCTGATCGGCGGCGCCGCCGTATTCATGGTCATGCGCGCCCTCGGCGAGATGGCCGTGCACAACCCGGTGGCCGGCTCCTTCGGCCACTACGCCAGCACCTACCTCGGCCCGATGGCCGGCTTCATCCTCGGTTGGACCTACGCCTTCGAGATGGTCATCGTCGCCATCGCCGACGTCACCGCCTTCGGTATCTACATGGGCTTCTGGTTCCCCGAGGTCGCCCGCTGGATCTGGGTACTGGGCATCGTGTTCCTGATCGGCGGCCTGAACCTGTGCAACGTGCGGGTCTTCGGCGAGATGGAGTTCTGGCTGTCGCTGCTCAAGGTCGGCGCAATCGTCGCGATGATTCTCGCGGGCCTTGGCATCATGGCTTTCGGCTTCAGCCAGGTGGGCACCGGGCACGCGGTCGGGGTGAGCAACCTGTTCGACCATGGCGGCTTCATGCCCAATGGCGTCAGTGGCCTGATCGCCTCGTTCGCGGTGGTGATGTTCGCCTTCGGCGGCATCGAGATCATCGGCGTCACCGCAGGTGAAGCGAAAGACCCTCAGCGCGTCATCCCCAAGGCAATTAACGCCGTGCCGCTGCGCATCCTGCTGTTCTACGTGCTCACCCTGTTCGTGCTGATGTGCCTGTATCCGTGGCCGCAGATCGGCAGCCAGGGCAGCCCGTTCGTGCAGATCTTCAGCAACCTGGGGATCGGCTCGGCCGCAGCCGTGCTCAATATCGTGGTGATCTCGGCGGCGATTTCGGCGATCAACAGCGACATCTTCGGTGCCGGGCGCATGATGTACGGCCTGGCCCAGCATGGCCAGGCACCGCGTGGCTTCGGCAAACTGTCGAAACACGGCGTGCCATGGATGACCGTGGTGGTGATGGGCGCGGCGCTGCTGGTCGGTGTGCTGCTCAACTACCTGATCCCGGAAAACGTGTTCCTGCTGATTGCCTCGATCGCCACCTTCGCCACCGTGTGGGTGTGGCTGATGATCCTGGTCACCCAGGTCGCCATGCGCCGCAGCATGAGCCGCGAGCAAGTCGCCCAGCTCAAGTTCCCGGTACCCTTCTGGCCCTATGGCCCGGCCCTGGCCATTGCCTTCATGGTGTTCATCTTCGGTGTGCTCGGCTACTTCCCCGATACCCAGGCGGCGTTGATCGTCGGGGTGATCTGGGTGGTGTTCCTGGTGGCGTCCTACCTGCTGTGGTGCAAGCCGCGCGCGGGTGGTGGCGAGCCGCTCCGGGAGCCTGCCGAGCTGCACCGTTAAGCTTACAAGGAGATCCTGATGAGAACCCTCTGGCAGCACTGCCACGCCGCGACCATGACCGAGGGCCGCTACGCGGTCATCGAGGACGCGGCGATCGTCACCAGCGCTGGCCTGATCGAGTGGATCGGTCCCCGCGCTGATGTGCCGCCGGTCGAAGCCGACCGGGTCGTCGACCTGGGCGGTGCCTGGGTCACCCCCGGGCTGATCGACTGCCACACCCACGCGGTGTTCGGCGGCAACCGCAGCGGCGAGTTCGAGCAGCGCCTGCAGGGCGTCAGCTATGCCGAAATCGCCGCCCAGGGCGGCGGTATCGCCAGCACCGTGCGGGCCACCCGCGCGGCCAGCGAGGACGAGCTACTGGCCAGTGCCCGCCAGCGAGTTCAGGCGCTGATGCGCGACGGCGTGACCACGATCGAGATCAAGTCCGGCTACGGCCTGGACCTTGAGAACGAACGCAAGATGCTGCGCGTCGCCCGGCGCCTGGGTGAGGAGCTGCCGCTGACCGTGCGCAGCACCTGCCTGGCCGCCCATGCCTTGCCGCCGGAGTATGCGGGCAGGGCGGACGACTACATCGACCATATCTGCGACGAGATGCTCCCGGTGCTGGCCGCCGAGGGGCTGGTGGATGCGGTGGATGCCTTCTGCGAGCACCTGGCGTTCTCTCCGGCCCAGGTCGAGCGCCTGTTCATCAAGGCGCGTGAGCTGGGGCTGCCGGTCAAGCTGCACGCCGAGCAGTTGTCGTCGCTGCACGGCTCAAGCCTGGCGGCCCGCTACCAGGCGCTGTCGGCCGATCACCTGGAGTTCATGACCGAGGAAGACACCATTGCCATGGCCGAGGCCGGCACGGTCGCGGTGCTGCTGCCGGGGGCATTCTACTTCCTGCGCGAAACCCAGCTGCCACCGATGGACGCCCTGCGCCGGCATGGCGTGAAGATCGCCCTGGCCAGCGACCTCAACCCCGGTACCTCGCCGGGGCTGTCGCTGCGCCTGATGCTGAACATGGGCTGCACCTGTTTCCGTATGACCCCGGAAGAAGCCCTGGCCGGCGTCACCGTGCACGCCGCCACGGCGCTGGGGCTGGGCGACAGCCACGGCTCGCTGGAAGTGGGCAAGGTGGCGGATTTCATCGCCTGGCAGATCGAACGCCCGGCCGACCTCAGCTACTGGCTCGGCGGCGACCTGCCCAAGCGCGTGGTGCGCCTGGGCCACGAAATCTCCAATTGAAAGAATCGAAGCTGCACTGCGGTGTCAGGAGCAGGGCTTCGTGGGAGCGGGCTTGCCCCGCGATACCGGCGAAGCCGGTGCCATCCATCGCGGGGA
>NZ_JANCLM010000076.1:0-9662 GCF_024259445.1 Pseudomonas sp. DVZ6 | reverse complement strand
CGCCCAGGCTGCCGGCCAGGGTTCGGCCAGCCAGGCACCGGCGTTCACTGTCGTGGACCGCAGCCAACCGCTGCCGTTGTCCTATGCCCAGCAACGCCAGTGGTTCCTCTGGCAGCTGGAGCCTGAAAGCGCCGCCTACCATATCCCCGCAGCCCTGCAACTGAAGGGCCGGATCAACCTGGAGGCGCTGCGCCAGGCCTTCGAAGCCCTGGTCGCGCGGCATGAGAGCCTGCGCACCACCTTCGAGCAACGGGGTGGCGAGGCACTACAGCATATCCAGGTGCCCACGATCTTCACCCTGGTGATGGAGTCGCTGCAGGACACCTCCACCGAGGCGGTCCGCGAACGCGTGGCCCGCGAGATCCAGCGCCCCTTCGACCTGACCCAGGGGCCGCTACTGCGGGTACGCCTGCTGCGCCTGGCCGAGGACGAGCATGTGCTGGTGCTGACCCTGCACCATATCGTCGCCGACGGCTGGTCGATGCCGATCATGGTCGATGAGGTGGTGAGCGCCTACCTGGCCTTGAGCCAGGGCCGCCAGCCCGAGCTGCCGGTCCTGGCCATGCAGTACGCCGACTATGCCGCCTGGCAGCGCCAGTGGATGGCGGCCGGCGAGCAGGCCCGCCAGCTCGATTACTGGCTGGCCCAGCTGGGCGGCGAGCACTATGTGCTGCAACTGCCCACCGATCACCCGCGTCCCACCGTGCAGAGCCACGCCGGACGCAGCCTCGCCATCGAGGTGCCGGCGCCGTTGGTCCAGGCCCTGAAGGCCCAGGCGCGCCAGCAAGGGGTGACGTTGTTCATGCTGCTGCTGGCCTCGTTCCAGAGCCTGCTGCACCGCCAGACCGGGCAGGCCGACATCCGCGTCGGCGTGCCGATCGCCAACCGCACCCGGGCCGAGACCGAGGGGCTGATCGGCTTCTTCGTCAACACCCAGGTGCTCAAGGCGCAGTTCGAGCTGCACACGACCTTCAGCGAGTTGCTGCAGCAGGTCAAGCACACCGCGCTGCAGGCCCAGGCCCACCAGGACCTGCCGTTCGAGCAACTGGTCGAGGCGTTGCAGCCAGAGCGCAGCCTGAGCCACAACCCGCTGTTCCAGGTGATGTTCAACCACCAGGCCCAGCGCTCGGATCAGGCGCGCGAGTTGCCGGGTTTGAGCATCGAAGGCCTGAGCTGGGGCAACCCCACGGCGCATCTGGACCTGGCCCTGGACACCTTCGAAAGCGAGGATGGCCTGGGCGCGACCCTGACCTACGTCAGCGACCTGTTCGAGCACGCTACCATCGAGCGTATGGCCGCGCACTGGCTCAACCTGTTGCAGGCGATCAGCACCCAGCCGGCCCAGCGCATCGTCGAGCTGCCGCTGCTGGACGCGACGCAGCGCCAGACCATCCTTGAGCAATGGTGCCGACACGAGGCGGTCTACCCCGACCAGCGCACCGTGCAGCAGCTGATCGCCGACCAGGCCGCGCGCACGCCGCAGGCCACGGCGCTGATCTGCGAAGGGCAGCAGCTCAGCTACCAGGCCCTGGACCAGCGCGCCAACCAGCTGGCCCACCGCTTGCGCGAGGAAGGCATCGGCCCGGACGTGCGCGTCGGCATCGCCCTGCCGCGCAGCCTGGACATGGTGGTCGGTCTGCTGGCGGTGCTCAAGGCCGGCGGCGCCTATGTGCCGCTGGACCCCGACTACCCGCACGAGCGCCTGGCCTACATGATGGAGGACAGCGGCATCGTCCTGCTGCTTGGCCACAGCACGCAGCTGCAAGGCCTGGCGGTGGCGCCGCAGGTACGCTGCCTGTGCCTGGACAGCGAACCCCTCGACGCCTGGCCGAACCATGCGCTGCCTGAACTGGGCGACCCCGACAACCTGGCGTACATCATGTACACCTCCGGTTCCACCGGCCGCCCCAAGGGCGTGGGCATCAGCGCCGCGGCCCTGAGCCGGCACGCCCATGTCGCCAAGGGCTTCTGCGGGCTGTCGGCGGCCGACCGGGTGCTGCAGTTCTCCACCTTCAACTTCGACGCCTTCGTCGAGCAGCTGTACCCGGCGCTGATCTGCGGCGCCAGCGTGGTGGTGCGTGGCCCGATGCTGTGGGACAGCGAGACCTTCTACCGCGAAGTGGTGACCCACGGCATCACCTTCGCCGACCTGCCGACCGCCTACTGGCACCTGCTGGCCAAGGACTTCGCGGCCAAGGGCCCGCGGGACTATGGCCAGCTGCGGCGCATCCACATGGGCGGCGAGGCCATGGCCGCCGATGCGGTGCTGGCCTGGCAACAGGCCGGGCTTGGCCATGTGCGCCTGCTCAACACCTACGGGCCGACCGAGGCCACCGTCAGTGTCATGAGCCATGACTGCAGCGCCTATGTCACCGGCGAGCAGCCCCTGCCGGTGCAGATCCCGATCGGCAAGGCCCTGGCCGGCCGCTCGATCCACCTGGTGGACGCCGACGGTGACCTGGCCCTGCCTGGGGCCATCGGCGAACTGCTGGTCGGTGGCGAATTGCTTGCCCGCGGTTATCACAACCGCCCTGGGTTGACTGCCGAGCGCTTCATCCCCGATCCGTTCGCCAGCACACCGGGTGGGCGTCTGTACCGTACCGGCGACCTGGCGCGCTATCGCGAGCAGGGTGTGGTCGAGTATGCCGGGCGCATCGACCATCAGGTGAAGATCCGCGGATTCCGTATCGAACTGGGCGAGATCGAGGCACGTCTGCGCGAGCACCCGGCGGTGCGCGAGGTGCTGGTGGTCGATATCGATGGCCCGGGCGGCAAGCAGCTGGCCGCCTACCTGGTGCCCGACGCGATGCCCGAGGAGGACGCTGGCCTGCGCGCCGAACTGAAGGCGCACCTGGGTGCCAGCCTGCCGGACTACATGGTGCCGACGTACCTGGTGCTGCTCGAGCGCATGCCGCTGCTGCCCAACGGCAAGCTCGACCGCAAGGCGCTGCCGGCCCCCGATACCCGTCAGGCGCAGTCGGCCTACGTGGCCCCGGTCAGCGAGCTGGAACAGCAGCTGGCGGCGCTCTGGGCCGAGGTGCTGGAGGTCGAGCGGGTGGGCCTGATGGATGACTTCTTCGAGCTGGGCGGGCATTCGCTGCTGGCGGCCCAGCTGATTTCCAAGATCAACTCGGGCCTGGGGATCGACATCCCGCTGCGCCTGCTATTCGAGAAACCGCAATTGAATGATTTTGCCCAGGCCTGTGCCTCCACCGGCCTGTCGTTGAGCGAGGACGGCTTGTCCGATATCGAAAGAATGATGAATGAAATGGCGGGCGTCTGAGATGGACAAGAGCACAGCAGAACGTATCGCCAAGCGCTTTGTGGGCCTTGCCCTGGAGCAGCGTCGGCAGATCCTCGACAAGATGCGCGAGACCGGGCAGAGCTTCCGCCTGCTGCCGATCGCCGTCACCCGCCACGACAGCCCGCGCATCCCGCTGTCCTATGCCCAGCAGCGCATGCTGTTCCTCTGGCAGCTGGAGCCGCAGAGCAGCTTCTACAACGTGCCGATGGCGGTGCGCCTGAGTGGTTCGCTGAACCAGCAGGCCGTGGCCGAGGCCCTGGACGCGCTGGTGCGGCGCCACGAGAGCCTGCGCACGCGCTTCGTCTCCGAAGAGGGCGAGTTCCACCAGCAGGTCCTTGAGCAGTCGGGTGTGAGCCTGGAGCTGCGCGAGGTGCAGGCCGGGCCGGGCGAAGATCTCGAACAGTGCCTGCGCGGCGCGGTGCGCGAGGCGCTGGATGCGCCCTTCGACCTGCTCGAAGGGCCGCTGCTGCGGGTCCGGTTGCTGCGCCTGGCGCCCAGCGAACATGTGCTGACGGTGTGCATGCACCATATCGTCTCCGACGGCTGGTCGGGCGAGCTGATGGTGCAGGAGTTCGTGCACCTGTACGAGGCGCTGTCCCAGGGCCGCGCCGCCGACCTGCCACCGCTCGAGGTGCAGTACGCCGACTATGCCATCTGGCAGCGCGCCTGGCTCGAGGCCGGCGAGGGTGAGCGCCAGTTGCAGTACTGGAAGCAGCAGCTGGGGGATGAGCACCCGGTGCTGGAACTGCCGTTGGATCATGAGCGCCCGGCGCACCCCAGCTACCGCGGCGCGACCCTGCGCAGCGATGTGCCGGCGGCGCTGTCGGCCAAGCTCAAGGCCCAGGCGCGCAGCCAGGGCCAGACCGTGTTCATGCTGACCCTCGCGGCCCTGGCCGTGACCCTGGCGCGCTACAGCGGCCAGGCCGACATCCGCATCGGCGCGCCCAACGCCGGGCGCAACCGCAAGGAAGTCGAAGGCCTGATCGGCTTCTTCATCAACACCCAGGTGCTGCGGGTGCAGGTGGACGAGTGTCAGAGCGGCGCGGCCCTGCTGGAACAGGTGAAGCAGGCCGTCAGTGGAGCGCAGTCACATCAGGAACTGCCGTTCGAGCACCTGGTGGATGCCCTGGCGCCGGAGCGCTCGCTGGGCCACAACCCACTGTTCCAGGTGAAGATCAACCAGAACCTGGCCGACAGCGAAGCCGCCGCCCAGGCCCGGCAGACGCTGGGCGGCCTGAGCGTCAGCGGTTTTTCGGTCGAAGGCCGCGATGCCCGCTTCGACCTGGCCTTCGACTTCTCCGAAACGCCCGACGGCCTGCAAGGCTACTTCACCTACAGCACCGACCTGTTCGAAGCCGCGACCATCGAACGCATCGCTGCGTCGTTCCAGGCGGTGCTGCGCACCCTCGTGGAGCATCCTGAGGCGGCGCTGTTCGAGCATCCCGATACCCAGGCCGCGCAGGTCGAGACCAACCTGCGGGACTGGTCGCAGCCGGACTTCCTCGCCCTGTGGCGCCAGGGCTTGCAGGTCGGTGCCGGGCAGCCGGCGCTGCGCGCGGGTGATCGGATGGTCAGCTACACAGAGCTGGAGCAGCAGGCCAATCGCTTCGCTCACTATCTGACGGCGCAGGGCATCGCCCCCGGCATGACCGTGGCGCTGTGCCAGGAGCGCTCCATCGAGTGGGTGACCAGCCTGCTGGCCGTGCTCAAGCTGGGTGCGGTGTACCTGCCGCTGGACAGCCGCCAGCCCGCCGAACGCCTGCAGCAACTGCTGCAGGCCAGTGGCGCGCGGTTGCTGGTGCATGCCTTGGGCGATGCCCAGGCGGCGGGGCTGGGCGCATGCCCGACGCTGGCCTTTGACGCGGCGCAGCACGCTGACTGCAGCGACCAGCCGCCGGCGGTACACATTGAACCGCAGCAAGCGGCCTACATCATCTACACCTCGGGTTCCACCGGGCAGCCCAAGGGCGTGGTGATCAGCCACGGTGCACTGGCCAACTACCTGCAGGGCGTGCTGCAACGCCTCGACCTGCAACCCGGCGCCAGCCTGGCGATGGTCTCCACCGTGGCCGCGGACCTGGGTCACACCGTGCTGTTCGGCGCGCTGGCCTCGGGCCGGCTGCTGCACCTGCTGGGCCACGACCAGGGCTTCGACCCGGACAGCTTTGCCAGCTACATGGCCGAGCACCGGGTCGATGTGCTGAAGATCGTGCCCAGTCATCTGCAAGGCCTGCTGCAGGCCGCGCAGCCTGAGCGGGTGTTGCCCGAACAGCTGCTGATCCTTGGCGGCGAAGCCAGCTCCTGGGCCCTGATCGAGCAGGTCCGGCGCCTGAAACCCGGCTGCCGGATCATCAACCACTATGGCCCGACTGAGACCACTGTGGGCATCCTCACCCACGAAGTCGGCGAACGCCTGCCCGGCTGGCGCAGCGTGCCGGTGGGTCGACCATTGGATAACGGCCAGGCGCGGGTGCTGGATGCCTACCTCAACCCGTTGCCCGAGCGGGTGGCCGGCGAGCTGTACCTGGGTGGCCAGGGCCTGGCCCAGGGCTATGTCGGCCAGCCGGGCCTGACCGCCGAGCGTTTCGTCCCCGATCCCTTTGGCCACAACGGCGAGCGGCTGTACCGTGCCGGTGACCGCGCGCGCCTGGATCAGGGCGTGCTGGAATACCTGGGCCGCGGCGACGACCAGGTGAAGATCCGCGGCTACCGGGTCGAGCCGGGCGAGGTCGGTCAGGTGCTGCAAGGCCTGCCCGGCGTCGGCGAGGCCGTGGTGCTGGCGCTGCCCCTGGACAGTGATCCGACGCGCCTGCAACTGGTGGCCTGGGCCGTGCCGGCGGCGGGCGTGGAGCTGCAGGCCGAGGCGTTGCGCCAGGCCCTGCAGGCGCGCCTGCCGGAGTACCTGGTGCCGGCTCAAGTGCTGTTGCTCGAGCGCCTGCCGCTGACCGCCAACGGCAAGCTGGACAAAAAGGCGCTGCCCAAACCGGGAGTGGCCAGGCAGCGTTACACCGCGCCTGTTGGCGAAATCGAGGAAAAACTTGCCGCGATCTGGTGCGAAGTGCTCAAGCGCGAGCAAGTGGGCAGCACCGACAACTTCTTCGAGTTGGGCGGCGATTCGATTCTCAGCCTGCAGATCATCGCCCGGGCCAAGCGCCAGGGCATCAAGCTGAGCCCCAAGCAGTTGTTCGAGAAGCAGACCATCGGCCAACTGGCGGCGGTGGCCAAGCTGATCGAGAAGAAACCGGCGGCCGAGGTGGTCGAGCAGGTCAGCGGCAGTCTGCCGTTGCTGCCGATCCAGGCGCGTTTCTTCGACACCGCGATTCCCCAGCGTCACCACTGGAACCAGGCGGTGCTGCTGAGCCCGCGCCAGTCCTTGACGGTGGCGTTGCTGCAGCCTGCGCTCGAGCTGCTGGTGGCGCAGCACGACGCCCTGCGCCTGCGGTTCAGTGAGGAGCAGGGGCAGTGGCAGGGGCAGTTCGCGCCGGTTGATACGCAGCAATTGCTGTGGGTGCATCAACTGGACGATGCCGCGCGCCTGCCGGAGCTGGCAGACGAAGCCCAGCGCAGCCTGGACCTGAAGCATGGCCCGCTGCTGCGGGTGGTGCTGATCGACCTGCCCGAAGGCCAGCAGCGCCTGCTGGTGGTGATCCATCACCTGGTGGTCGACGGCGTGTCCTGGCGCGTCCTGCTCGAAGACCTGCAGGCGGCCTGCCAGGCCCTGGCGGCCGGCAAGACGCCGGTACTGCCGGTCAAGAGCAGCTCGCTCAAGGCCTGGGCCGAGCACCTGCGCGAGCATGCCCGCAGCCCCGCGCTGGTGGCCGAGCTGGCTTACTGGCAGGCGCAGCTGCAGGGTGTCAGCGACGCCCTGCCTGGGGCGAACCCTGAGGGCGGCCAGCAGCGCAAGCATGAGATCTCGGTGCGCACCCGACTGAACGCCGAGCTGACCCGGCAACTGCTGCAAGAGGCGCCAGCCGCCTACCGCACCCAGGTCAACGACCTGCTGCTGACGGCGCTGGCCCGGGTCATCCGCCGCTGGACCGGCGAGGCGCATGCGCTGATCCGCCTGGAAGGCCACGGCCGTGAAGACCTGTTTGACGACCTCGACATCACCCGCACGGTGGGTTGGTTCAGCAGCCTGTATCCATTGAAACTGACCCCGGCAAGCGAGATGGGCGCGTCGATCATGGCGGTCAAGGAGCAGCTGCGCGCAGTGCCGGCCAAGGGTATCGGCTACGGCGTGCTGCGCTACCTGGGCGACGAGCAGGCCCGCCAGACCCTCGGCGCATCGGCCCAGGGCAGCATCGTGTTCAACTACCTGGGGCAGTTCGACGGCAGCTTCGACAGCGAGCAAGGCCTGTTCGTCCCGGCGCCGGAAGGCGCGGGGCAGGGGCAGAGCCCGGAGGCGCCGCTGGGCAGCCTGCTCAGCATCGATGGCCAGGTTTACGCCGGCGAGCTGGCCCTGGACTGGAGCTTCAGCAGCGCCGTGTTCGAGCGCGGACAGATCCAGCGCCTGGCCGACGAATACGCCGAGGAACTGCGCCTGCTGATCGCCCATTGCACCACCGCTGGCGTGGCGGGCGTGACGCCGTCGGACTTCCCGCTGGCCAGCCTCGACCAGCGCCAGTTGGCGGCGTTGCCGGTGGCCGCGAGCAATATCGAGGACATCTACCCGTTGTCGCCGATGCAGCAGGGCATGCTGTTCCACAGCCTCTACGAGCAGGCGGTGGGCAACTACATCAACCAGCTGCGGGTCGAGGTGCAGGGTCTAGATGTGCCGCGTTTCGTCGCGGCCTGGCAGGCCACCCTGGACAGCCACGAGGTACTGCGCAGCAGCTTTGTCAGCGGTTACGACCAGTCGCTGCAGGTCGTCCTGCGCGAGGCACGCCTGCCGCTGGTGGAGCTGGACTGGCGCACTCAGGCCGACTTTCCGAGCGCGTTGCAGACCTGGGCCGAAGCCGACCTGCGCGCCGGCTTCGACCTCGCCTGCGGCCCGCTGCTGCGCCTGGCGGTGATCCGTACCGGCGAGCAGCACTACCAGCTGGTGTTGACCAACCACCATATCCTGCTGGATGGCTGGAGCAGCTCGCGCCTGTTCGGCGAGGTGCTGCAGCGTTACGCCGGTGTTGTGCCTGCGGCCAAGACCAGCCGTTACCGCGACTATATCCAGTGGCTGCAACGTCAGGACCAGGCTGCCAGCGAGCGCTTCTGGCGCGAGCGCACCGCCTGCTTGAACGAACCCACCCGGCTCGCCCAGGCGTTCCGCTCCGAGGCTCATGGGCAGGGACAGGGTGAATACCCGGTGTTGCTCGACCCGCAACGCACCCAGCGCCTGGGCGAGTTTGCCCGGGACCAGCGGGTCACCCTCAACACTCTGGTCCAGGCGGCCTGGCTGCTGCTGTTGCAGCGCTATACCGGGCAGTCCAGCGTTACCTTCGGCGCCACCGTGGCAGGTCGCCCGGCCGAGTTGCCGGGTGTCGAGGAGCAGCTGGGGCTGTTCATCAATACCCTGCCGGTGATCGCCAGCCCGCGTCCGGAACAGACCGTGGGCGACTGGGTGCAGCAGGTCCAGGCGCTGAACCTGGCCTTGCGCGAGCATGAGCACACGCCGCTGTACGAGATCCAGCGCTGGGCCGGCTGGAGCGGCGAGGCGCTGTTCGACAATATCCTGGTGTTCGAAAACTATCCGGTGTCCGAGGCGCTTCAAGCCGGTGCGCCCCAGGAACTGGCGTTTGGCGAGGTGGTCAGCCAGGAGCAGACCAACTATCCGCTGACCCTGGTGGCACAGGTGGGTGACAAGCTGCTGGCCAGCTTCAAGTTTGATCGGGCCAGTTATGCCGAATCGGCCGTCGAACAGTTGGCGGCGCACTTCGTCGAGCTGCTGGAAGGATTGGCGGACTCGTCGCAGCGGGCGCTGGGTGACCTGGCCTTGAGCGGGGCGGCGGAGCAGGAGATTGCCAGTTTCCCGAGCGAAGCCTGTGCTCATGTGCTGATCGAAGCGCAGGCGGCGCGCACGCCTGAAGCAGTCGCCGTGACCTTCGCCGGGCAGTCGCTGAGCTACGACCAGCTCAACCGTCGCGCCAATCGCCTGGCGCACAAGCTGCGCGAGCAGGGCGTGGGGTCGGATGTGCTGGTGGGTATCGCGGTGGATCGCGGTTTCGAGATGATTGTCGGCCTGCTGGCGATCCTCAAGGCGGGTGGCGCCTATGTGCCGCTGGATCCTGAATATCCGCAGGACCGCCTGAGCTACATGATGGAAGACAGCGGCATTCAACTGCTGCTGACGCAAGGCCATCTGCTGGTCGATCTGCCCGTACCGGCGCAGGTTCGCAGCCTGAAGCTGGAAGATGATCTGGCCGGC
>NZ_JANCLM010000075.1:0-10117 GCF_024259445.1 Pseudomonas sp. DVZ6 | reverse complement strand
CCCCCCCCCCCCCCCCCCCCCCGCTGCCCCAGTCAGATCAGAGAATTATGTTTTGTTCCATGAGAGCGGCCTTGTGCCGCGATGGGCTGCGAAGCAGCCCCATCAAGCAGATGACTAGAGCCGGAACGCCCGCACCGCCGTATTCAGCTCACCCCCCAGCTTGAGCAACTGCTCGCCCTGCTCACGCCCTTCGCCAATGCGCTGCAAGTTGTCCTCACCCAGCTCATGAATCCGCTCGCTGTGATCGCGGATCTCGCTCACCGCGCCGGTCTGCTGCGCGGTCACATCGGCGATCCGCACCGCCGTGTCGGCAATGGTGCGGATGGCGCTGACGATTGCGTCCAGCGCGCCATCGGCCGACTGCGCCTGGTTGGCGGTGGCCTCGGCGTGCTCCAGCTGAGTGCGCATGCCGTCCACCGAACTGCGGGCGGCCTGCTGCAGGCGGTCGATCAACGCCTGGATCTCACCGGTGGCGCCGGTGGTGCGCTGGGCCAGCGAGCGCACTTCATCCGCGACCACGGCGAAGCCACGGCCCATCTCGCCAGCCCGGGCCGCTTCGATGGCAGCGTTGAGGGCCAGCAGGTTGGTCTGCTCGGCAATCGCCCGGATCACCGTGAGCACGCCACCGATGGTCGCCGACTCTTCCGCCAGTTGTTCGATCATCCGCGCGTTGCCCTGCACCTCGTCGACCAGCGAACGCAGGCCGGACAGGCTCTGGCCGATCACCGTCTGGCCTTGCTCCACGGCCCGGCCGGCATCGCGGCTGGCCTCGGCGGCGGCGCTGGCATCGCCGGCCACCTGCTGGATGGTCGCCTCCAGCTCACCCAGGGCGTCGCGGATCTGCGCCGTGTCGCCGGCCTGGCGCTCGGCGCCGTCGTGCAGGGCGCTGCTCATGCCAGCCAGGGCATGGCTGCTGCCGGCCACCTGTTCGGCGTTGTGGCGGATGGTGCCGACTAGCTCCACCAGGTACTGGCGCAGGCGGTTCAGCGATTCCTGGATATCGTGCAGCTCGCGGTTGGTGCGGCCCAGGGCGATGGCCTGGGCGAAGTCGCCCTCGGCCCAGCGCGACAGCGCCGGGGCCAGGCCGGTCAGGGTGCGTGCCAGGCGGCGCTGCAGGGTGTCGATCAGCAGGGCGATCAGCAGGATCAGGCCGATCATCAGGCCCTGGATCAGGCGCACCTCGCCGGCAATGGTGGCGTGCAGGCCGCGCACCTCGGGCTCGAGGCCGGCGATGGCCTGCTGCACCGCCTCCAGGCGCTCGCCGGTGCTGGCGGCCAGGGCGGCGCGGCGCTCGATCTGCTCGCGGGTGCGCTGCAGTTCGCCGGGGTAGCGACCGAGCAGGCTGTGCAGTTCGCGCTTGAGGCCCACGGCGACGTCTTCCTGCTGGCTGCTGGCCTGGGATTCCAGGCCCATCATCGCGGCGAAGTCGTCGGCGTTGGATTCGGCGGCGCGGGTCACCCCCAGCAGCGGCAGGCCGTCGATGGCTTGGGCCTGGGCGGCGATCAGCTGCAGTTCGCGCTCCACCTCGGCGGCCAGTTCGGCGCGGCCGCTGCTGACCAGCTTGTCGCGGGCCAGGGACAGCCGGCCCAGGTGCAGCGAGGCCTCCAGCAGCGGCGTCAGGTAGCGGCCGGCATCGCTGCTGGCGCTGTCGCGGGCGTAGCCGGCCAGTTGCTCGAGGTTCGCCCCCAGCTCCCGCTCGGCCTGCAGCAGCAGGGCCTGGGGATCACCGGCCAGCTTGCCGGCGGCGAGCAGTTCGTTGGCGGTGAAGCCCTGCAGGCTGTCGAGGCTCGGGCGCAGCTTGGCCGACAGCTCCTGCGGCCATTCGGCCAGGGCGGCCTGCAACTGTTTGTTGGCCTCCATCGCCGCGGCATGGCGCAGGGCGTCGCCGCTGCCCAGGTAGGCCTGGATATTGCGCGCGGCGTCATTCTGGAACTGCTGGGACAGGCCCAGGTAGCGCTCCATCAGTTGGTAGGGACGTTCCAGGGCGCGTTGCGACCACCACAGGGTCGCGCCCAGGGCGATACATACGGTCACCAGCAACAGGGTGTTGAAATTGGTCAGCCACTTCAGGCGCATAGCCGCGAACTTCCTGCGGAGGGGGAGTGGAGAGGTCGGGGCCTGAAGTTATTGCGATTTTGTGACGGGGTGATGACGACGGAGGGTTGGCGCCATAAAAAAGTGGCACAGTGCCGGTATTGTTTGCCGGTTGCTCTCTGTAGGAGCGGCCTTGTGCCGCGAAAGGGCTGCGCAGCAGCCCCGGCAATTTCGAGGGTGGCTCAGAACCTGGGGCCGCTGCGCAGCCCTTTCGCGGCGCAAGGCCGCTCCTACAGAATCGAGTTAAATCAATGGGTTACGAGTTTTCCATGAGAGCGGCCCATGTCAGCGGCTACGGCTCGACCCTGACCACGCAGTTGCGCCCGGCATGCTTGGCCCGGTACAGCGCCTCGTCCGCCGCACTGGCCATGGTCAGCGCATCGAGGCTGTCGTCCAGCTGCACCACCCCGGCACTGAAGGTGCACTGCAGGTCATGCGGCTGCGCTGGGTAATGGATCTCGGCGAAGCGCCGGCGGATCTCGTCGAGCACCTTGTGCGCCGCCTCCAGCGCGGTGTTGGGCATGACGATGGCGAACTCCTCGCCGCCGTAGCGGCCGATGAAGTCGGTCTTGCGCAGGCGTTGCTTGAGGAACAGCGCCAGGCTCTTGATCACCCGGTCACCCATGGGGTGCCCGTGGCGGTCGTTGATCTTCTTGAAGTGGTCGATGTCGAGCATGGCGAAGCTCAGCGGCTGCGCTTCGCGGCGGGCGCGGAAGCTGCAGTCCTCGAGCAGTTGCAGGATATGGGTGTGGTTGTACAGCCCGGTGAGGCTGTCGCGCACCATCCGCGCCTTGAGGTGGCGGGCGCGGGCGGCGCGGTTGCGCACGGTGGTCACCAGGTGCCGCGAGCGGATCGGCTTGGTGAGGAAGTCGTCGCCGCCTTCGCTCATGGCGTCGAGCTGCTTGTCCAGGTCGTCCTCGGCCGACAGGTAGATGATCGGCACGCTGACGTAGCGGTCGTTGTGGCGGATCACCTTGGCCAGCTCCGGGCCGGTGCACTCGGGCATGTACAGGTCGAGGATGATCAGGTCGGGCTGGAAGTCGGCCAGCTCGCTCATGGTGCGGATCGGCTCGGTCAGGGTGCGGGTGATGATCCCGGCGCTGTTGAGCAGGCGCTCGGTGTGCAGGGCCTGGGCGCGGGAATCGTCGATCACCAGCACGCGGAACGGGTCGTACTGGGTGGCGCTGGTCAGCAGTTCGAGTTTTTCCAGCAGGCTGGAGGCGTCCAGGGTGCCAGTGAGGAACTCCTGGCCGCCGGCGCGCACGGCGGCCAGGCGAGTCGGGGTGTCGGTCTCGTGCAGGCAGAAGAACAGCAATGGTACCGGCTGCTCCAGCCCCTGCTGGGCCTGGGCCGCCAGTTGCAGGCCGATGCCGCTGCCGGTGAAGTCCACGTCCATGACGATGGCCGACGGCAGGCGCTCGCTCATCGACGCCTGGAACGCCTCGGCGCTGCACAGCGCCTGCACGGTCAGGCCAAAGAACTCCAGCTGCTGGGCCAGGCGCTCGGCGCGGTCGTGGTCCTGCAGGACGATGTACACCGGTTTGCGCAGCGGCGGCAGGGGCACGTTGTCGAGCTGGTCGCCTTTGCGCAGGCCGGTGCGCGACAGGCGCTGCATCAGGCGGTTGAGTTCGCTGATCAGCTCGGAGTTGAGCCGCGCGCTGTTGGCTTCGATGGCACGCAGGGTCTGGCCGATGGCCGTCGACAGGCTGCCGTGCTCGGGCTGCTCGAAGCGCTCGGCGTAGCGCTGCAGGCGCAGGTTGGCTTCGCACAGCTCGCCCAGATCACCGCTGGACCACTCGCCACGCTGCAGGCGCTGCCAGATCTCGAGAATCTGCCGGGCCTGGTGGATCACCCGCTGGGCAAAGTGCTGCTTGAGGCGTTCGTGGCTCGGCTCGGCTGGCTGGGTCATGTCCTGACTACTTATGAGTGGGAGGGCGCAGGTTCAATGATGGCTCTATGCTAGCACTGCTTTTCCGACAAGCGAGTGCCTGGGGTCAACAAAGTGTTCAGGGACCGTCATTCAGTTGCCGACCCGATGGTCGCTTATACGAATGGCGGCGTCTGCTTTATAGTGCTGGCATGCGGGCTTGTCGTGGCACCCTGGCCGAGGCCTGTGGTCCAAGCCCTGAACCGTTCGTGACTGATTAAGGACAATGCCATGCTGGATTGGAAAAACCGCGAGGCCAAGGCCGAGCCCCGTGAGCGGGTCGAAACCCGTGGCGCCGCCACCCGTAGCTACCTCGGTGGCCTCTGGAGCCGTGCCCTGGGCACCCTGATCGGCCTCTACCTGCTGGTGTGCATCGGCCTGGGCTGGTACTGGAGCCAGGAGCCCGAGCTGTTCCCGGTGCAGCAGAACGCCCAGGCCGCCGCCGAGCGCAACGGCCAGCAGATGGTCATCGGCTACACCACCGTCGAGACCCTCAAGACCGTCGCCGGCACCTTGCTCGACAAACCGGGTGGCTACATCTCCAACGACCGCTTCCCACCAGGGCTGTGGATGGACAACATGCCGAGCTGGGAGTACGGCGTGCTGGTCCAGGTACGTGACCTGTCCCGCGCCCTGCGCAAGGATTTCGCCCGCTCCCAGTCGCAATCGACCGAGGACGCCGACCTGGCCAAGGCCGAGCCGCGTTTCAACTTCGACAACAAGAGCTGGATCCTGCCGTCCAGCGAGTCGGAGTTCGAAGAGGGCATCAAGTCGCTGAACCGTTACCAGACTCGTCTGGCCAAGGGTGACCAGGGCGCGATCTTCTACACCCGCGCCGACAACCTGAACAACTGGCTGGGCGACGTGGCCACCCGCCTGGGCTCGCTGTCGCAACGCCTGTCGGCCAGCGTCGGCCGGGTCAAGCTGAACAACACCCTGAAGACCGAGACCGTGGCCCCCGGCCAGGCGCCGCAGGTCGACGAGGAAGTGGTCGAGACCCCATGGCTGCAGATCGACAACGTGTTCTACGAAGCCCGCGGCCAGGCTTGGGCGCTGTCGCACCTGCTGCGCGCCATCGAGGTCGACTTCGCCGACGTGCTGGCGAAGAAGAACGCCACGGTCAGCGTGCGGCAGATCATCCGCGAGCTGGAAGCCTCGCAGGAAGCGCTGTGGAGCCCGATGGTGCTCAACGGTAGCGGCTTCGGCATGTGGGCCAACCACTCGCTGGTGATGGCCAACTACATCTCCCGGGCCAACGCCGCGGTCATCGACCTGCGCCAACTGCTGTCCCAGGGCTGATATGCCGACCAATCCTGCCGAGGTCGCGCACCGCGCGGCCTCCGACGCCGAGCTGGTGGCCTGGGTCGATGAGCATGACCAACTGCTCGGTGCCCTGCCACGGGCCGAGCTGCGCGAGCGCGGCCTGATCGGGCGCTGCACGTTCATTTTGCTGTTCAATGGCGCGGGTGAGCTGTGCGTGCACCGGCGCACCCTGAGCAAGGCGCTGTATCCCGGTTACTGGGATGTGGCGGCCGGCGGCATGGTCGGGGTGCAGGAGTCCTACGCCGAATCGGCGGCGCGGGAGCTTGCCGAGGAGCTGGGGGTGAGCGGCGTCGAGTTGGGTTTTCACGAGACCTTCTACTTCGAGCAGCCGGGCAACCGCTTGTGGTGCGCGGTGTATTCGGCGGTGTGGGACGGGCCGCTGCGCTTGCAGCCCGAGGAGGTCATCGAGGCGCGGTTCATCAGCGTCGAGCAGGCCCAGGCCGAAAGCGCAAAGCTGCCGTACTGCCCCGACTCGTTGGTGGCGTTGCAGCGATACCAGGCTGGCCTGATCTGACCGATCGCGGGGCAAGCCCGCTCCCACGTAATAGCACTTATTTCGTGGGAGCGGGCTTGCCCCGCGATAGAGGTCGCAAATTTTTCGTGAAATGGCGCAAGCCCGGAGCGCTACAAGGCCCGTGTTCAGTCGTAGGCGTACTGGTCGATCAGCCCGAGGCGCGGCACCTGTGTACCCGGTTGCAGGAGTGCGCCAGGCGCGATAACGGCGTTTGCCCCGATCTTGCAGCCGTCGCCGACCAGTGCGCCGAATTTGCTGACCGCTGTCTCCATGACCCCCTCGCCGTGGCGAATCCGGATGGGGGCGCCGTCCAGCTCGTTGCGATAGTTGGCGATGATGGCGCCGGCTTCGACATTGACCGTTGAGCCGATCAACGAGTCGCCGACGAAGTTGAAGTGCGCCAGCTTGCTGCCGTCGAGCATGAAGCTGCTTTTCAGCTCGCAGCTCGGGCCGACGACGCACTGGCTGCCCAGGTAGACCCCGCCCCGCAGGTAGGCCCCGGCGGCCACGAAGCAACCCGCGCCAATGATGATCGGGCCTTTCAGGACTGCGCCCGGTTCGACGGTCGCGGTCTGGTGGACCGCGCAATCGCCCTGGCGCCGGTAGCCTGGCGGCAGCCTGCCCAGCAATGCCAGGACTTGGTTGTGGCTGTCCTGGGTCACCTGCCAGGCCATGGGCGGAGCCAGGCGCAGTTCGTGCCAGCGGGCAATGAATGCGCTGACGGCGGGAATACTCATTGGACGGTCTCCTGCATGAGGGCTGGCGAAGTCCGTACTATGGCGGCTGCTCCTGTCATTGCCATAAACGAATCGTTACCGGGTGTTGGAGCAAGGCGCCCTCGCTGCAGGCTCCAGGTTCGAGCTCGCGGGCAAGGTTGTAGCGCCGCAATGCGCCAGGTCGCAAAACATTCGTAAAATGGCGCAATCCTGTACTTAGCAACAGGCAGAATTATCGTTACACTGCGCGCCCTTTTCGGGCTGTCGCAGGACCTTGCGGCAGTAGCGCCGCCCCTGCCAGAGTGGGGCTTCGCGGTCGACACCCGTCGACCAGTTTTTTGTCCTCGGCACAGAGGAACAAAAGTGGCCAAGAAAGCTTCTTCCTTCGCCGCCCTTGGCGGTCTCGTATATTCCACCGATGCCGGTCGGCACTGTCCCGACTGTGGCCAGCCGGTGGACGCCTGCATCTGCAAGCAGCAGGTCATCCCCGAAGGCGATGGCATTGCCCGTGTGCGTCGTGAAAGCAAAGGTCGCGGCGGCAAGACCGTGACCACCATCACCGGCGTGCCGCTGCCCCTCGAACAGCTCAAGGAGCTCGCCAGCACGCTCAAGCGTCGTTGCGGCACCGGCGGCGCGCTCAAGGATGGGATCATCGAGATTCAGGGCGACCATGTCGAACTGTTGCTCGGCGAGCTGATCAAACAGGGCTTCAAGGCGAAAAAATCCGGCGGCTGAGGCCGTCGCGCGACTTTTTGCCCAGCGCTTTCTAAACTCGATGCCGTGGCCAGGGTCTATCCGGGGGCACGGACGATTCGTCATTTTCAGCTTCTACACTGCGCCCGCCACCTGATGGGGCAGTGTCTTGGACTTATCTATAGGGGACTTGAATGTCCGTACGACGCACACGCAAAGACGATGGTAGCCAATGGACCGTGGCCGACAGCCGCAGTGTTTATGGCATCCGCCATTGGGGCGCTGGTTATTTCGCCATCAATGAGGCCGGGCGCGTCGAAGTGCGCCCCAACGGCCCGGACAGCGCGCCGATCGACCTGTTCGAGCAGGTTCAGGAGCTGCGCCAGAGCGGTCTGTCGCTGCCGCTGCTGGTCCGTTTCCCCGACATCCTGCAGGACCGCGTGCGTCAGCTGACCGGCGCCTTCGACGCCAACATCGCGCGCCTGGAATACCAGAGCCAGTACACCGCGCTGTACCCGATCAAGGTCAACCAGCAGGAAGCGGTGGTCGAGAACATCATCGCCACCCAGAACGTCTCCATCGGCCTGGAAGCCGGCTCCAAGCCCGAGCTGCTGGCGGTGCTGGCGCTGGCGCCGAAGGGCGGCACCATCGTCTGCAACGGCTACAAGGACCGCGAGTTCATCCGCCTGGCGCTGATGGGCCAGAAGCTCGGCCACAACGTGTTCATCGTCATCGAGAAGGAATCCGAGGTCGCCCTGGTGATCGAGGAAGCCGCGGAGCTGAAGGTCAAGCCACAGGTCGGCCTGCGTGTGCGCCTGTCGTCGCTGGCCTCGAGCAAGTGGGCCGACACCGGGGGTGAGAAGTCCAAGTTCGGCCTGTCCGCCGCCCAGTTGATCTCGGTGGTGCAGCGCTTCCGTGACGCAGGGCTCGACCAGGGCATCCGCCTGCTGCACTTCCACATGGGTTCGCAGATCGCCAACCTGGCCGACTACCAGCACGGCTTCAAGGAAGCCATCCGCTATTACGGCGAACTGCGCGCCCTGGGCCTGCCGGTCGACCACATCGATGTCGGCGGCGGCCTGGGCGTGGACTACGACGGTACCCACTCGCGCAACGCCAGCTCCATCAACTACGACATGGACGACTACGCCGGCGTGGTGGTCGGGATGCTCAAGGAGTTCTGCGACGCGCAGGGCCTGCCGCACCCGCACATCTTCTCCGAGAGTGGCCGCTCGCTGACCGCGCACCACGCCATGCTGGTGATCCAGGTGACCGACGTCGAGAGCCACAACGACGAGATGCCGACCATCGAGAACAAGGCGTCGCTGCCCGAGACCGTGCAGTGGCTGGCCGACCTGCTCGGCCCCACCGACATCGAGATGGTCACCGAGACCTACTGGCGCGCCACCCACTACATGGGCGACGTGGCCGCGCAGTACGCCGACGGCAAGCTGACCCTGGCTGAAAAAGCCCTGGCCGAGCAGTGCTACTTTGCCGTGTGCCGCCGCCTGCACAACTCGCTCAAGGCCCGCCAGCGCTCGCATCGCCAGGTGCTGGACGAGCTGAACGACAAGCTGGCCGACAAGTACATCTGCAACTTCTCGGTGTTCCAGAGCCTGCCGGACACCTGGGCCATCGGCCAGGTGCTGCCGATCATCCCGCTGCACCGCCTGGACGAGGAGCCGCTGCGCCGCGCCGTGCTGCAGGACCTGACCTGCGACTCCGACGGCAAGATCAACCAGTACGTCGACGAGCAGAGCATCGAGACCAGCATGCCGGTGCACGCGGTCAAGGAAGGCGAGGACTACCTGCTGGGCGTGTTCCTGGTGGGCGCGTACCAGGAGATCCTCGGCGACATGCACAACCTGTTCGGTGACACCGACTCGGTGAACATCTACCAGAACGCCGACGGCAGCGTGTACCACGCCGGCATCGAGACCCACGACACCATCGAGGACATGCTGCGCTACGTGCACCTGTCGCCGGAGGAGCTGATGACCCACTACCGCGACAAGGTGGCCAGTGCACGGATCACCGCCCGCGAGCGCACGCAGTTCCTTGATGCGTTGCGGCTTGGGTTGACCCGGTCGTCGTACCTGTCTTCGTAATCGCCGGGGCCGCCTTGCGGCCCTTTCGCGGCACAAGGCCGCTCCTACAGGGAGAATGCATACCCTGTAGGAGCGGCCTTTGTGCCGCGAAAGGGCCTCACCGAAAGCACAATCTGAAACGCTTTCTTCTAAAGCTGTCCGCCCCATGCGACTACCTTTGAATGCAATGTTCAAGGGAGTGACTCATGGAGCATCAAGGTAACCACCGACTGCGTAGAGGGCGCTTTTCAGAGGCTGGTCGTCCGTACCTGCTTACAACCACTACCCGCAATCGCACGCCACTGTTCACTGACCTGCGTTTCGCCAGGGCAGTTATCCAGCAACTTCGCTTGAGCCAGCAGGAAGGCACTTGCCAGTCCTTGGCTTGGGTACTCATGCCTGATCACCTGCACTGGCTGGTTGAACTCAGACAGGGCAGCTTGAGCAGTCTGATGCGTGCGTTCCAATCCAGAAGCAGTTGCGCACTCTTTCGTGTCGGAGTGGATCGTCAACGCGTCTGGCAACCCGGTTTTCATGATCGGGCATTGCGTCGAGACGACAACGTCAAGGCCGCTGCCCGCTACATTATCGCCAATCCCATTCGTGCCGGGCTGGTTCAGCGTGCCGGCGAGTATTCACATTGGGACTGTGTTTGGCTGTAAGTCCGCAGGTGAGGGCTGCGCCCTCATTTCGCGGCACAAGGCCGCTCCTACAGAAGACCGCGATCCCATGTAGGAGCGGCCTACAGAAGACCGCGATCCCA
>NZ_JANCLM010000074.1:0-11297 GCF_024259445.1 Pseudomonas sp. DVZ6 | reverse complement strand
CTCGCTGCTGGCGGTGAGCCTGATCGAGCGCATGCGCAAGGCCGGGCTGGATGCCGACGTGCGCGTGCTGTTTGCCCAGCCGACCCTGGCCGCGCTGGCGGCCGCGGTGGGCTCCGGACGTGAAGTGGCAGTGCCCGAAAACCGTGTGCCGCAAGGCGCGACGCAGATCACGCCGGACATGCTCAGCCTGATCGACCTGGACCAGGGCAGCATCGACCGTATCGTCGCCAGCGTGCCGGGTGGCGCGGCCAACGTGCAGGAAATCTACCCGCTGGCGCCGCTTCAGGAAGGCATTCTCTATCACCACCTCAGTGCCGAGCAGGGCGACCCGTACCTTTTGCAGTCACGCCTGGCCTTCGACAGCATCGAGCGTTTGCGGGCCTGGGCTGCGGCCTTGCAACAGGTCATCGACCGCCACGACATCCTGCGCACCTCGGTGGTCTGGGAGGGGTTGGGCGAGCCAGTGCAGGTGGTCTGGCGCGAGGCCCGCCTGGCGGTCAGCGAAGTCACCGGGCTGGGCGAAAAGGCGGTAATCGAGCAACTGCAGGCCCGTTTCGATGCCCGCCAGCAACGCCTGGACCTGACCCGGGCGCCCTTGCTGCGCCTGGTCTATGCCGAGGATCCGCGCCAGGGCGAGTGGGTAGCCCTGTTGCAGTTCCACCACCTGACCCTCGACCACGCCGCCATGGCCGTGGTCGGCGAGGAGATGCAGGCGCTGCTGGACGGGCGTGGTGTCACGCTGCCTGCGGCGGTGCCGTATCGCAATTATGTTGCCCAGGTCTGCCTGGGCGACGATCAGGCTGGCCACGAGGCGTTCTTCCGCGCGCAACTGGGTGATATCGACGAGCCGACCCTGCCGTATGGCCTGGCCGATGTGCAGGGCGATGGCGGGCGCGTCGAACATGCTGCCCTGATGTTGCCGGCCACCCTGGCCCATGGTCTGCGCGAGCAGGCGCGGCAGCGCGGCGTCAGCGCCGCCAGCCTGGTGCACCTGGCCTGGGCCCGTGTGGTGGGCGTGCTGGCGGGGCGTCGCGACGTGGTGTTCGGCACCGTGCTGATGGGCCGCCTGCAAGCGGGCGAGGGCGCCGACCGGGCGCTGGGCATGTTTATCAACACCCTGCCATTGCGGGTGGATATCGCGCTGCCGGTGGACCAGGCGCTGCGCCTCACCCACCAGCGGCTGTCGGCCCTGCTCGGTCACGAGCACGCGCCCCTGGCGCTGGCCCAGCGTTGCAGCGGCGTGGCCGCTTCTGCGCCATTGTTCAGCGCTTTGCTCAACTACCGCCACAGCGCCGAGGGCGTCGCCCGCGATGGCGAAGGCATCTGGCAGGGCGTGCGCCTGCTGGGGGGGGAGGAGCGCAGCAACTACCCGCTGACCCTGAGCGTCGACGACCTGGGCGAGGGTTTCAGCCTGAGCGTGCTGGCCGCCGAAGGGCTGCCGGCGGCGCAGATCGGCGGCTGGATGGTCAATACCCTGGACCAATTGCTGCAGGCCCTGCAGCAGTGCCCGGGGCAAGTGGTCGCAGGCTTGCCGATACTGGATGACGAGGCTTCGCGCCAGGTGCTGGGGGACTTCAACGCCACGGCCGTGGGCTATCCGCAAGGGGAGACCGTGCACGCACTGGTCGAGGCCCAGTCGCCCGAAGCATTGGCCGTAGTACAGGGCGAGCTGAGTCTGAGCTATGGAGAACTCAATG
Source organism: Pseudomonas sp. DVZ6 (assembly GCF_024259445.1). NCBI lineage: Bacteria > Pseudomonadati > Pseudomonadota > Gammaproteobacteria > Pseudomonadales > Pseudomonadaceae > Pseudomonas > Pseudomonas sp. DVZ6. Next base: position 9,600 of record NZ_JANCLM010000074.1, on the reverse strand, counting down.
AGCGCGCCAACCGCCTGGCTCATCATCTGATCGAGCGTGGCGTGGTCCTGGGCGACCGCGTGGCGCTATGTCTGGAACGTGGCCCGCAACGGTTGGTGGCGATGCTGGCCGTGCTCAAGGCCGGGGCGGCGTATGTGCCGATCGATCCGGGTTATCCGGCGCAGCGGATTACCTACCTGCTCAGCGACAGTGCTCCGGCGTTGGTGCTGGTCGAATCGGCCACCGAAGCGTTGGTCGGCGATGCAGCCAAAGTCATGCTGGATGGCGATGACTGGCTCGGCCACGCGGCCAGCAACCCTGTGGTTGCAGGGCTGGACCAGAATCAGCTGGCCTATGTGATCTACACCTCAGGTTCCACCGGCCAGCCCAAGGGGGTGATGGTCGAGCACCGCACCCTGGCCAACCTGATCCACTGGCATTGCCAGGCCTTCGAGTTGGGTGAGGGCAGCCACACCTCCAGCGTCGCGGGCTTCGGCTTCGACGCCATGGCCTGGGAAGCCTGGCCGGCACTGAGCACCGGAGCAGTGCTGCACCTGCCGCCGGCGTCCATCGGCGGCGAGCATGTCGATGAACTGCTCGACTGGTGGCTGGAGCAGCCGCTGCAAGTGAGCTTCCTGCCGACGCCGGTCGCCGAGCAGGCGCTGCGCCGCGAACGCCAGCACCCGACCCTGCGCACGCTGCTGGTCGGCGGTGATCGCCTGCGCCAGTTCGACCGCGATCCGGGCTTTGCGCTGGTCAACAACTATGGCCCGACCGAGACCACCGTGGTGGCGACGTCGGGGCAACTGCAACCGGGCGGTGCGCTGCATATCGGCAAGCCGACTGCCAACACCCGCGTCTATGTGCTGGACGAGCAACGCCAACCCGTACCGGTGGGGGTGACCGGCGAGCTGTACATCGGTGGTGCGCAGGTCGCCCGGGGCTATCTCAACCGGCCTGAACTGACCGCCGAGCGCTTCCTCGACGATCCGTTCAACGGCGGGCGGATGTACCGCACGGGCGATCTGGTGCGCTGGAATGCCGATGGCACGCTGGACTACCAGGGTCGCAATGACGACCAGGTGAAGATCCGTGGCGTGCGGGTCGAGTTGGGCGAGATCGAAGCCGCGCTGAAGGCGCAGCCGGGTATCGCGGATGCCGTGGTGCTGGTGCGTGACGAGCGTCTGCTGGCCTGGTTCACCGAAACCGCCATGGTCGATCTAGACATCTTGCGCCAAGGCTTGCAAACCAGCCTTCCGGGCCATTTGATAGCGCAAGCCTTTATCCGCCTGGACGAGTTGCCACTGACCAGCCACGGCAAGCTGGACCGCAAGGCCTTGCCGGAACCGGCCATGCTCACCGGCCAGGCCTACGCCATGCCGCAAGGCCCCGTGGAAACCACTATCGCGGCACTCTGGGCCGAGGTGCTGGGCGTTGCGCAGGTCGGTCGCCACGACAACTTCTTCGAACTGGGCGGTCACTCGCTGCTGGCGGTGAGCCTCACCGCGCGCCTGCGCCAGGCCGGTTTGCAGGCCGACGTGCGCACGTTGTTCGGCCAGCCGACCGTGGCGGCACTGGCGGCGACCCTGGGCCATGGCCGCCAGGTCGAGGTCCCGGCCAACCGGATTCCGGCCGGCTGCACCCAGATCACCCCGGACATGCTGCCACTGGTGGACCTTGAACCTGCCGCCATCGAGCGCATCGTCGCCACGGTGCCGGGCGGCGCGGCCAACGTGCAGGACATCTACCCGCTGGCGCCGTTGCAGGAGGGCATCCTCTACCACCACCTCAGCTCGCCGGAGCACGATCCCTATGTGCTGCAGTCGCGCATGGCGTTCGACAGCCCGGCACGCCTGGAGGCGTTCGCCAAGGCCTTGCGCCAGGCCATCAGCCGTCACGACGTGCTGCGCACCGCCGTGCTCTGGGAAGGCCTGGAGCAACCGCTGCAGGTGGTCTGGCGCGAGGCGCCACTGCTGGTCGCGCCGCTCGACGGCCACGACCTGCAACGCCTCGACCTGGCCCGGGCGCCGCTGATCCGCCTGCTGTATTGCGATGAGGCCGGCAGCCAGCGCATCGAGGCACTGCTGCAGTTCCACCATATCGTTCTCGACCACACCGCCCTGGAGATCATCGGCGCGCAGCTGCTCGGCTACCTGCAGGGCAGCGCCGTACCAGTGCAGGCCCCGGTGCCTTACCGCAACTACGTGGCCCAGGCGCGCCTGGGCGTCAGCCAGGCCGAGCACGAGGCGTTCTTCCGCGCCCAGCTGGGCGATATCGACGAGCCGACGCTGCCCTACGGCCTGAGTGATGTGCAGGGCGACGGCCAGGCCATCGAGGAAGCCCACCTCTGGCTGGACCAGACCCTGGCCGCGCGTTTGCGGCAACAGGCCCGGCAGCTGGGCATCAGCCCCGCCAGCTTGTTCCACCTGGCCTTCGCTCGCCTGTTGGCGGCCGTCAGCGGCACTGATCGAGTCGTGTTCGGCACTGTGTTGCTGGGCCGCCTGGAGGCCGGCGAAGGTGCCGAGCGGGCCTTGGGCATGTTCATCAATACCTTGCCGCTGCGCCTGGACCTTGCAGACCTCGACCTGCAGGACGCCGTACGCCTGACCCAGCAGCGCCTGAGCGCCTTGCTGGTGCACGAGCATGCGTCGCTGGCCCTGGCCCAGCGTTGCAGTGGCGTGCCGGCCCCGGCGCCGCTGTTCAGCGCCATGCTCAACTACCGCCATGGCCAGGCGGCGAGCGAGGCCCGGCGCCTGGAATGGCAGGGCATCGAGTTCCTCGATGGCCAGGAGCGCAGCAACTACCCGCTGAGCCTGAGCGTGGACGACATGGGGGAAGACTTCCGCCTGGTGGCAATGACCCCGGCGAGCGTCGGCGCCCAGCGGGTCTGCGGGCAGTTGCGGCAGGTGCTGCAGGGCATGGTGGAAGGTCTGGAGGCTCAGCCACGGCAAGCGCTGCTGGCGCTGCCGGTATTGCCGGACGATGAGCGTGAGCATCTGTTGCAGACCTGCAACGCCACGGCCCAGGCCGGCAATCTCGAACAGCCTGTCCAGGCGTTGTTCGAGCAGCAGGTGGCGCGCGATCCCGAGGCGATCGCCGTGCAGTCTGACGACGGACAACTCAGCTATCGCCAGCTGAACGCCGAGGCCAATCGCCTGGCCCACCACCTGATCGCACTGGGTGTGCGGCCCGACGACCGGGTGGCAATCTGTGTCGAGCGCGGCCTGCCGCTGGTGGTCGGCCTGCTGGCGATCCTCAAGGCCGGCGGTGCCTATGTGCCGCTGGACCCGGACTACCCGGCAGAACGTATCGGCCACATGCTCGCCGACAGTCAGCCGCGAGCGCTGCTGGTGCAACAAGGCACGCGGACGCTGGTCGGCGAAGCGGCGGTGCCGCAGGTCGATCTCGATCAGCCCAGCTGGGACGGGCAACCGGACAGCGACCCACGGGTGCCCGGGCTGAACGGCGCGCACCTTGCCTATGTGATCTACACCTCAGGTTCCACCGGCCTGCCCAAGGGGGTGATGGTCGAGCACCGCAACCTGGCCAACCTGGTGCACTGGAGTGCCCGCCGGTTCCCGGCCGGCGGCGCAGTGTTGCACAAGACCCCGGTGAGCTTCGACGCCTCGGTGTGGGAGCTGTTCTGGCCGTTGTGCAGCGGGCTGCGCCTGGTGCTGGCCAAGCCGGATGGCCAGCGCGACCCGCAGTACCTGGCCGGGCTGATTCGCCAGCAGCAGGTCGGCGTGGTGCAATTCGTGCCCGCGCTGTTGCAGCAGTTCCTCGACCAGGACGACAGTGCCGCCTGCGCCAGCCTCAGCGATATTGTCTGCGGTGGTGGCGAGCTGACCGAGGCCCTGGCCCGGCAGGTTCGCCAGCGCCTGCCGCAGGTGCGCCTGCATAACGTCTACGGCCCCACCGAGACCACGGTCGACTGCAGCGCCTGGACCCTGGAGCCCGGACAGCTGATTCCTGCCGGCGCGTTGCCGATTGGCCACCCCATCGACAACACCCGCCTGTACGTCCTCGATGCCCACGACCAGCCGGTACCCTGGGGCGTCGCCGGCCAGCTGCATATCGGCGGCGCCGGGGTGACGCGTGGCTACCTGGGGCTGCCGGAGCAACAGGCCGAACGCTTCATCGCCAGCCCGTTCGCCGAGGGTGAGTGGCTGTACCGCAGCGGCGATCGGGTACGCCAGGCCGCCGACGGCAGCCTGACGTTCCTTGGTCGTACCGACCACCAGATCAAGCTGCGCGGCCTGCGCATCGAGCCGGGCGAGATCGAGGCCTGCCTGAACCGCGTGGCCGGCGTGCGCGAGGCACTGGTGCTGGTCCACCGGCATCCACACGGCGGTGATCGCCTGGTCGCCTACCACCGTGGCGAGCCGCAGCCGGCTGACGCGCTGCGCCAGGCATTGCTGGCGCGGTTGCCGGAGTACATGGTGCCGGCGCTGTTCATCCACCTCGACAGCTGGCCGCTGACCCCCAATGGCAAGCTCGACCGCCAGGCGCTACCGCTGCCGGACGTGCAGGGGCGCCAGTATGAGGCGCCACAGGGCGAGACCGAGGCGCTGCTGGCCGAGATCTGGTCGCAGCTGCTGGGCGTGGAGCGGGTAGGGCGGCACGACAACTTCTTCGAACTGGGCGGTCACTCGCTGCTGGCCGTGACCCTCACCGCGCGCCTGCGCCAGGCCGGCCTGCAGGTGGATGTACGCACCCTGTTCGGCCAGCCGAGCGTGGCCGCGCTGGCGGCTACCCTGGGCCAGGGCGGCGCGGTGGTGGTGCCGGCCAACCGGATTCCGGCGGGCTGCACCCTCATCACCCCGGACATGCTGCCGCTGGTCGACCTGGAACCGGCCGCCATCGAGCGCATCGTCGCCGCGGTGCCGGGCGGCGCGGCCAATGTCCAGGATATCTACCCCCTGGCGCCGTTGCAGGAAGGCATCCTTTACCTGCACTTGAGCGCCGTGGGCGCCGACCCCTACGCCCTGCGGGCACGGCTGCGCTTCGACAGCCCGGCGCGGCTGCGGGTGTTCGCACAGGCCCTGGAGCAGGTCATCGCCCGGCATGACATCCTGCGCACTGCAGTGCTCTGGGATGGCCTGCCGCAGCCGGTACAGGTGGTCTGGCGCCAGGCGCCGCTGCAACTGGCGCCGCTCGACGACGCCCACCTGGCGCGCCTGGACCTTGGCCAGGCGCCGCTGATCCGCCTGCTGCATCGCACCGAACCGGGTGGCCAGCGGGTCGAGGCGGTGCTGCAGTTCCACCATATCGTGCTCGACCATATCGCCATGCAGGCGGTGCAGGCCGAACTGCGCGGCTACCTGCTGGGGCAGACCGAGCCGTTGTCGGCCTCGGTGCCGTACCGCAACTATGTGGCACAGGCGCGCCTGGGCGTCAGCGAAGCCGAGCACGAGGCGTTCTTCCGCGCCCGCCTGGGTGATATCGACGAGCCAAGCCTGCCGTTCGGCCTACGCGAGGTGCAGGGCGAAGGTCAGGCCCTCGATGAGGCCGAGGTGGAATTCGACGGCCTTCGCTATGGTCGCCTGCGCGACCAGGCCCGCCAACTGGGCGTGAGTGCCGCAAGCCTGGTGCACCTGGCCTGGGCGCGCCTGCTGGCGGTGGCCTGCGGCAAGGACCGCGTGGTCTTCGGCACCGTGCTGCTGGGCCGCCTGCAGGGCGGCGAGGGCAGCGAGCGGGCACTGGGCATGTTCATCAATACCCTGCCGCTGCGGGTCGACCTGGATGGGCTGGGCGTACGCGACGGCGTGCTGGCCACCCACCGCGAGCTGTCGGCGCTGCTGGTCCACGAGCACGCTTCACTGGCCCTGGCCCAGCGCTGCAGCCAGGTGGCCGCGCCACTGCCGCTGTTCAGCGCCATGCTCAACTACCGGCAGAGCACCCGCGCCGCGCCGCAGCCACAGGCCTGGGAGGGGATCGAGACCCTGGGCAGCGAAGGGCGCACCAACTACCCGCTGAGCCTCAATGTCGATGACTTCGGCGATGGCCTGCGCCTGGGCGTGCAGGTGTCGGCCCAGGTGGGCGCGCAGCGCATCTGCGCACAGATGCTGCAGGTGCTCGATGGCCTGCTGCTGGCGCTCGAGCAGCATCCGCAGCAGGCGCTGAACCGCTTGCCGGTGCTGAGTGCCGAGGAGCGGCGCCAGGTGCTGGTCGAGTTCAACGACACGGCGGTGGCGTACGACCTGGAGCAGACCCTGCACGGCATGATCGAGGCTCAGGTGCGACGCACGCCGCAGGCCATTGCGGTGAAGTCCGAGGAAGGCGTGCTGAGCTACCGCCAGCTCGACGAGCAGGCCAACCGCCTGGCCCATCACCTGATTGCGCTGGGGGTAAAACCCGACGCGCGCGTGGCGATCTGCCTCGAGCGCGGCCTGTCGATGGTGGTCGGCCTGCTGGCCATCCTCAAGGCCGGTGGCGCCTACGTGCCGGTCGACCCGGACTACCCGGCCGAGCGCATCCGCCACATGCTCGATGACAGCGCGCCGCTGGCGGTGCTGGTGCACGGTGCCACCCGCGACGTGCCGCAGGCGAGCCGCGCGGCGCTGATCGACCTCGACCGGCCGACCTGGCAGGCACAGCCGGCGCATGCCCCACAGGTGCCCGGGCTGACCCCGCGCCACCTGGCCTATGTGATCTACACCTCCGGCTCCACCGGCCTGCCCAAGGGCGTGATGAACGAGCACGCCGGGGTGGTCAACCGCCTGCTGTGGATGCAGGACGCCTACCGGCTGGGCGCCGGTGACGTAGTGCTGCAGAAAACCCCGTTCAGCTTCGACGTGTCGGTGTGGGAGTTCCTCTGGCCGCTGCAGACCGGCGCACGCCTGGTGATGGCGCGCCCTGGCGGGCACCGCGACCCCGAGTACCTGCGTGCGGTCATCCGTGAAGAGCAGGTCAGCACCTTGCACTTCGTACCGTCGATGCTCGATGTGTTCCTCGCCCATGGCGAAGTCCTGGTGCACCAGCTCAAGCGCGTGCTGTGCAGCGGCGAGGCCTTGCCCGGCAGCCTGGTACGGCGTTTCCATGCACAGCTGCCGACGGTCGAGCTGCACAACCTGTACGGTCCGACCGAGGCGGCGGTGGATGTCAGTGCCTGGCACTGCGTGACGGCACCGGACAGCACGCCGATCGGCAAGCCGATCGCCAATACCGCGCTGTACGTGCTGGACGCCCAGGGCCAGCCGGTACCGGTGGGTGTGGCCGGCGAGCTGTATATCGGTGGCGTGCAGGTGGCGCGGGGGTATCTCAACCGCGAGCAACTGACCGCTGAACGCTTCCTCGATGATCCGTTCTCGCTCAGGGCCGGTGGCCGGATGTACCGCACCGGCGACCTGGCCCGCTATCTGGCCGACGGCAACCTGGAATACCTCGGGCGCAACGACGATCAGGTGAAGATTCGTGGCCTGCGCATCGAACTGGGCGAGATCCAGGCCTGCCTGACCCGTATCGAAGGGGTCAAGGAGGCGGTGGTGCTGGCCCGCGAGCAGCGCCTGGTGGCGTACTACACCGGCGCCCGGCAGGCGCCGGACACGCTGCGCGCTGCGCTGCTGGGCCAGTTGCCGGAGTTCATGGTGCCGGCTTCCTTTACCCACCTCGAGGCGCTGCCGCTGAGCCCCAACGGCAAGCTCGACCGCAAGGCGCTGCCGCAGCCGGAAACCACGCAGCAGGCCTATGAGGCGCCGCAAGGCGAAGTCGAGACCCTGCTGGCGCAGCTGTGGAGCGAACTGCTGGGTGTGGCTAAGGTCGGTCGCCATGACAACTTCTTCGAGCTCGGCGGCCACTCGCTGCTGGCCGTGACCCTGACCGCGCGCATGCGCCAGGCCGGCCTGGCGGCGGATGTACGGGTACTGTTCGGCCAGCCGAGCCTGGCCGCGCTGGCGGCGGCGGTGGGCGGCGAGGCGACGCTGGAAGTGCCAGCCAACCGTATCCCGGCGGGCTGCACACGCATCACCCCCGACATGTTGCCGCTGGCGCGCCTGGAGCAGGCCGCGCTCGACAGCCTGGTGCAGAGGATTCCCGGCGGTGCGGCCAATATCCAGGACCTGTACGCCCTGGCGCCGTTGCAGCAGGGCATTCTCTACCACCACCTAGCCAGTGCCGAGGTCGACCCCTACGTACTGCAACTGAAGTTCGCCTTTGCCGGCGAGGCCGAGCTGGAAGCCTTCGTCGCGGCGCTGAACCAGGTCATCGCCCGCCACGACATCCTGCGCACCAGCGTGCACTGGCAGGGGCTCGACGAAGCGGTGCAGGTGGTCTGGCGCGAGGCGCGCCTGGACCTTGAGCCGGCACTGGACAGCCCGCGCCTGGACCTGGGCCGCGCACCGTTGATGCACCTGAGCAGCCATGTGCAACAGGGCCGCTTGCAGGCGACCCTGCTGCTGCACCATATCCTCCTCGACCACGCCGCCATGGAACTGCTGGTGGCCGAGGTCGGCGATGCGCTGCTGGGGCGCATGCCCGAGGGCGACAGCGTGCCGTACCGCAACTATGTGGCCCAGGCGCGCCTGCGTGACGACAGCCAGGCGCAGGAGGCGCTGTTTCGCGAACTGCTGGGCGATATTGACGAGCCGACCGAAGTGTTCGGTCTGCGCGGGGCGCTGGGCGATGGCAGCCACGTGCTCGACCACCGTGAGCGCCTGGACGAGCCACTGGCCCTGCGCCTGCGTCAGCAGGCACGGTTGCTGGGCATCAGCGTCGCCAGCCTGGTGCACCAGGCCTGGGGGCAGGTGCTGGCGCAGCTGTCAGGCCGCGAGGACGTGGTGTTCGGCACCGTGCTGCTTGGTCGCCTGCAGGGCGGCGAGGGCGCCGAGCGGGCGCTGGGCATGTTCATCAACACCTTGCCGTTGCGGGTCAGTGTGGGGGAGATGGATGTGGTCGACGGCGTGCGCCTGACCCACCAGCGCCTGGCGCGCCTACTGGCCCACGAGCAGGCCTCCCTGGCCCTGGCCCAGCGCTGCAGCGGCGTGCCGGCCTCCCAGGCGCTGTTCACCAGCCTGCTCAACTACCGCCATAGCGCGGCCTCCGGGGCGCAGCGCGCACAGGCCTGGCAGGGCATCGAACTGCTGGCCGCCCATGAGCGCAGCAACTACCCGCTGGTGGTCAGCGTCGACGATTTGGGTGACGGTTTCATCCTGACCGTGCAGGCGGTGCCGCAAGTGGATGGGGTACTGGTCTGCCAGCTGCTGCAGACGGCCCTGGCGCGGTTGGCCGATACCCTGGCGGACACGCCGGCGGCGCCGTTGAACCGTATCAACGCCTTGCCGGACGTCGAGCGCGAGCGCGTGGCGCGGCAGTTCAACGCGACCCGTCGCGACTATCCCCGCGACCTGCCCGTGCATGCCCTGTTCGAGGCGCAGGCCATGGCCAGCCCGGATGCACTGGCGGTGGCCCATGGCACGCGGCGCTGGAGCTACCAGGCGCTCGACCGGCAGGCCAGCCGGCTGGCCGGGTACCTGCTGGAGCAGGGGGTACAGGCGGGTGACCGCGTGGCCTTGCTGCTGCCTCGCTCGTTCGATCTGCTGGCGGCCCAGCTGGCCGTGAGCAAGTGCGCGGCGGTGTTCGTGCCGCTGGATGGCAATGCGCCGGTCGAGCGTCAGGCGTTCATGG
>NZ_JANCLM010000073.1:0-11672 GCF_024259445.1 Pseudomonas sp. DVZ6 | reverse complement strand
CCGCGCACTTAGAAGCAAGAGCGAAGAGCGAAGAGCGAAGAGCGAAGAGCGAAGAGCGAAGAAATTGGAGTTTAGGTTTTAGCCAGCAATTGTAATTTATGGCCTCTGCCGACAAGCCGGTCCCGCAGGGTTAGTAAGGTCTGAAAACACTAACACCCCGCGGGAACTCACTTAGGCAATCCCGACTTGATTACGCCCGCTGTTCTTGGCCAGATACAACCCCTTGTCCGCCGCCGAAATCAATTGCCGACAATGACTGCCGACACTCGGCGTCAAGGTCGCCAGACCGATACTTACAGTCAGGTGCGAGGCCGCCTCGGGCACGGTGTGGGCGATCTTCAGGCCCATGATGGTCTGGCGCAGCTTTTCCGCCACCAGCCGCGCACCACCAGGCGAAGTGTTGGGCAGCACCAGGGCGAACTCCTCGCCGCCGTATCGCGCCGGCAGGTCGGTCGGCCGCGAACAGCAGCCACGTATGGCCTCGGCCACCTGCCGCAGGGCCTCGTCACCGGCCAGGTGGCCGAAACTGTCGTTGAACGCCTTGAAGTAATCGACATCGACCATCAGCAACGACAACTGCTGCTGCTCACGAATAGCCCGGCGCCACTCAAGCTCCAGGTACTCATCGAAGTGACGACGGTTGGACAGCCCGGTGAGACCGTCCGAGTTCATCAACCGCTGCAGCATCAGGTTGGTGTCGAGCAACTGCTGCTGGCTCACCCGCAGGGCCCGATAGGCCTCGTCGCGCTGCAACAACGTCAGGTACGAGCGCGAGTGATAGCGGATACGCGCCACCAGCTCGATGGTGTCCGGCAGCTTCACCAGGTAGTCGTTGGCCCCGGCGGCGAAGGCCGCGCTCTTGACCAGCGGGTCCTCCTTGGTCGACAGGACGATGATCGGGATGTCCTGGGTGGCCGGGTTGTTGCGGTACTCGCGCACCAGGGTCAGGCCGTCGAGACCCGGCATGATCAGGTCCTGAAGGATCACCGTGGGCTTGATGCGCATGGCCTGGGCCACCGCCTGGTGCGGGTCGGCGCAGAAGTGGAAGTCGATGTTCTCTTCGTGGGCCAGACCACGGCGCACGGCTTCGCCGATCATCGCCTGATCGTCGACCAGCAGGACCATCGCCGCGCTTTCGTTGATGGTCGTGAAACCTTCGATCGGTAGATCATTCATCCGTAGTCACCCGTTGACCGCCGGCCACGCGGCGCGCCTCAATACATATCGTCATTTCGAAAAGATTTCCATCAGTCGCCCGGCAATTCGCTCCAGCGGACGGATTTCCACCGCCGCGTCGATCGCCGCGGCAGCCTTGGGCATGCCGTATACCGCGCTGCTCTGCTGGTCCTGGGCGATGGTCAGGAAGCCCTGCTGGCGCATCAGTTTCAGGCCCTGGGCGCCATCGCGTCCCATCCCGGTAAGCAGCACGCCCACCGCATCGCCAGACCAGTAGCGCGCCACGCTCTCGAAGAACACGTCGATCGAGGGCCGGTAGATTTCGTTGACGGGCTCGGCAGTGTAGGCCAGCTCGCCATTCCTCAGCAGGCGGATATGGTGATTGGTGCCGGCCAGCAGCACCTGCCCCGGCTGCGGAGGCTCACCCTCGCGGGCCAGGCGCACCGGCAGGCCGGACGCGGTGCTGAGCCATTCGGCCATGCCGGCGGCGAACACCTGGTCGACATGCTGGACCAGCACGATGGCCGCCGGGAAAGTGCGCGGCAGGCCCTTGAGCAGCACTTCCAACGCCGCCGGCCCTCCCGCCGAAGAACCGATGGCCACCAGTGCTCGCCGCTGCGACGCCTCGCGCAGCGGCGCGGCCACCGCCCGGGCAGCGCTGGGACGCTGCTGCCCGATCAGCCAGCCGATGTTGAGGATCTTGCGCAACAGCGGCGCGGCCGCCTCCCGGGCGTCGCCCGCGCCCAGCGCCGGTGTGTCGACCACATCCAGGGCGCCATGGCCCATGGCCTCGAACACCCGGTGCACGTTCTGCTTGCGGTCCACCGTGACGATGACGATGGCGCAGGGAGTCTCGGCCATGATCCGCCGGGTGGCCTCGACACCGTCCATCACCGGCATGATCAGGTCCATGAGGATCAGGTCCGGGGTCTGCTCGGCGCACAGGCGCACCGCCTCGGCGCCATTGCCCGCCACCCAGATCACCTGATGCGCGGGCTCGAATGCCAACGCACGGCGCAGGGCCTCCACGGCCATGGGCATGTCGTTGACGATGGCGATTCTCATCCCTGGGCACCTCCGATCAGCTCCACGACCGCCTCCAGCAACGCATCGTCATGGAAGCTGGCCTTGGCCAAATAATAGTCGGCGCCGGCATCCAGTCCACGACGCCGGTCTTCTTCACGATCCTTGTAGGACACCACCATCACCGGCAGCGATTGCAGGCGATTGTCGCGCCTTACCAAGGTGACCAACTCGATACCGTCCATGCGCGGCATGTCGATGTCGGTGATCAGCAGGTCGAAATCATCGCTGCGCAGGGCGTTCCAGCCGTCCATGCCATCGACAGCCACCGCCACGTCATAGCCGCGGTTGCCCAGCAGCTTGCGCTGCAGCTCGCGTACCGTGAGCGAGTCGTCGACCACCAGGATGCGCTTGCGTGTCACGCCCTTGCCGCCCCGTCCGCCCCGTTCGATACGCTCCAGACGGCCGGTGCTGAGCAGTTTGTCCACCGAGCGCAGCAGGTCCTCGACATCGACAATCAGCACTACCGAGCCATCATCGAGCAGGGCGCCGGCGGAAATGTCCTGGACCTTGCCCAGGCGCGCGTCCAGCGGCATCACCACCAGCACCCGTTCGCCGATCAGCCGCTCGACCGCCACTCCATAGAGCTGATCGCGCTCGCGGATCACCACTACCCGAAGGCTCTGTTCATCGCCCTGGGCCGCCGGTCGGTTGAGCAACTGGCTGGCGGCCACCAGGCCGATATGCCGCCCTTCGTGCCAGAAGTGCTGACGGCCTTCGATCTGCACGATGGCCTCGGCCGGCACTTCGACGGTGCGCTCGATATGCGCCAGGGGGAAGGCATAAGCCTCGCCGCCCACCTCGACCACCAGGCTGCGCACCACCGACAGGGTCAACGGCACTTCCAGGTGGAAGCAGCAGCCCTGCCCCGCCACCTGGGTCAACTCGATGGACCCGCGCAGGTCGCGGACCATGTGCTGCACCGCGTCCAGCCCGACACCGCGACCGGACACCTCGGTGACCGTGTCGCGCAGGCTGAAGCCCGGCAGGAACAGGAACGTCAGCAGCTCGGCCTCGCTCATCTGCGCCACGGTCTCGGCCGGCGACAGGGCACGCTCGACGATACTGCGGCGCAGACGCTGCAGATCGATACCGGCACCGTCATCGGACAATTCGAGGATCAGCAATCCGGCCTGGTGCGAAGCACGCAGGCGTACCGTGCCCTCGCTTGGCTTGCCGGCCAGCAGGCGCTGCTCGGGCAGCTCGATGCCGTGATCGACAGCATTGCGCAGCAGGTGGGTCAACGGCGCCTCGAGCTTTTCCAGCACATCGCGGTCGACCTGAGTCTTCTCGCCTTCAATCAGCAGGCGTACGGGCTTGTCCAGCGAGCGGCCAAGGTCGCGGACCATCCGGCTCTGCCCGGTCAGCACATCGGCGAACGGACGCATGCGACAGGCCAGTGCCGTGTCGTACAGCAACTGCGCACGCTGGCTGGCCTGCCAGCCGAACTCGTCCAGGTCAGCCGCCTGTTGCAACAGGATCTGCTGAGTCTCGGCCAGCAATTGCTGGGTCTGGGCCAGGGCTTCGAGCACCTCCGGCCCCTGGCCGCTCTCCTCCAGCTGGGCCTTCAGCCCGTCGAGCCCCCGCATGCCCTGGCCATGCATGCGCTTCAGGCGCTGCAGAGTGGCCAGGTAAGGCTTCAGACGCTGGGTCTCGACCAGCGACTTGCTCGACAGATCGAGCAGGCTGTTCAGTCGGTCGGCGGTGACCCGCAACACCCGCTCGCCGCCCTCGCCACCGCGTTTTCCGGCCTTGCGGGCAGGCATCGGTTCCGCTTCGACGTCGGGCTCCGGTGGCGGCAGGGGCTCGGGCTCCGGCAGTGCGGGCTGGACGACAGTCGGCAGGCTCGGTGCACTCGGCTGCGCGTTGGCCAGCATTGGCGCCGAGGGGTCGAGCAAAGCCGCCATCTGCGCCAGGAACACCGCCACGGCGGCTTCGCTGTCCTGATCGCCCGGCGTGGCGATACGCATCAGCAGGTCGCTGCCCTGTAGCAGCGCGTCGATATGCTCGGGGCGCAGCAGCAGGCGGCCCTCCTGGGCTGCTACCAGGCAGTCTTCCATGACGTGGGCGACACTGACCCCGGCGTCGATGCCAACGATCCGCGCCGCCCCCTTGAGCGAGTGCGCCGCACGCATGCAGGCCTCGAGCTGATCGGGTTGCGCGGGGTTGCGCTCCAGCGCCATCAGGCCCGCGCTGAGCACCTGGGTCTGGGCCTCGGCCTCCAGGCTGAACAGCTCGAGCAGCGACGCATCGCGCATTTGCTCCGGGGTCATGAGAGGCTCCGCTTCACGGCTGACATCAGGTGTTGTTCATCCAGCACACGCACGCTGCGCCCGCGCCACTGCAGCACCGCCGCAGTGAAGTGCGCCGCATCGCGGCCATTGTCCAGGCTCGCCGGGTCGAGGCGATGGATACCGTCGATCTCGTCCACCGGCACCACCACCGGCCCGCCTTCGGCCGCCAGGATCAGCATGCGCGGCATGCTCCGCCCGCCGCGCTCACTGCCCGCCTCGATCGGCACGCCCAGCAGGTCGGCCAGCGACAGGCAAGGCACCAGTGCACCGCGCACATTGGCGACCCCCTGCAGCACCCGCGAACGCTGGTGAGGCAACGAGTGCACCGGCTGCAACGGGGCGATCTCGGCCAGGCAGGCGGTGGCCAGGGCCAACCATTCCTCGCCCAGGCGGAACAGCAGCATCGAGCGGCCGATCGCCTCTTCCTGCACGACTGGCGCCTCGAGCTGTTCATCCTGGATCAGCGCATAACGGTCGAGCAGGCGCGTGGCCGCCTCGGCATAGACCTCGCAGTTGCGGCAGTGCACATGCCGTGGCAGCAAGGGGCACTGCTTGTCGCCATGCACCCCGATACGGTTCCAGCAGTCATCGATCTGCTCGTCATCGTGGGCGATCAGTTGCATATGGTATCCGCCGCTCATCGTTCAGACTCCCGGCCAGCCCGAGCAGCACGCTCCTGCAGGCGCCGCGCGCCCGCCTCGTCGCCCTGCGCGGCCAGCAGCATGGCCAGGTGCATGAGCGCCTCTGGATGCTGTGGTTCGAGATAGAGGGCCTTGCGGTAATGGGTGATGGCCTGCGCGGCATCGCCCTCGGTGTCGCTGAGCAACCCCAGCCAGTAATAGACCTGTGCCTTGGGCGCGAACTTGCGCAGATAGCGCTCGCAGCCTTCCCTGGCCTGGGCGCTGTCGCCGGCATTGGCATGCTGGGCGATGCGGGCCAGCAGTTGCGCCTCATCCTCGGCAGACATCGCCTTGGCGACTGGCGCGGCGCTCGTCCTGCCGATCCGTGACGGCAACGCAACGACCCGCGGTGGCACGGGTGGCGCGACTGCTGGGCGGGCCACCGGCGCCGGCTTGGCAATGACGACCGGCGGCGCTTCATCCTGACGCACGTAGGCAAATGACTGGGCGATCCCCAGCGGTCGCATGCCCAGGCGCGCCAGCAGGCTACCCTCGGCCGGGCCGATGAACAGGACGCCCTGGGCATGGGTCAGGTGCTTGAGCACTTCGAACACCCGCTGCTGGGTCGGCACGTCGAAATAGATCAGCAGATTACGACAGAACACGAAATCGTAGAGGCCTTCACGCGCCCGCAGCGCCGGATCGAGCACGTTGCCCACCTGCAGGCTGACCTGCTGGCGCACCCGCGCATCCAGGCGATGGGCCTCGTCGACGGCGGTGAAATGCCGCTCGCGGAAGGCCAGCTCACTGCCGCGGAAGGAATTGCGGCCATAAACACCTTGCTCGCCCTTGGCCACCGAGCTGGGGCTGATGTCGATGCCGTCGATACGGAATGCCCCGGGGCTCAGCCCGCCGTCGAGCAACGCCATGGCGATCGAATACGGCTCCTCGCCGGTGGAGCACGGCAGGCTGAGGATCCGCAGCGGCCGGGCACCGGCCAGTTCAGCCACGCGTTTGTGGGCCAGCCCCGCCAACGCAGTGAAGGATTCGGGGTAGCGGAAGAACCAGGTTTCCGGAACGATGACTGCCTCGATCAGGGCCTGCTGCTCATCGGTCGACTGCTGCAGGCGCAGCCAGTAGTCGTCCAGGTTTACCGCCTGCAAGAGGGTGCAGCGCTGGCGCAAGGCACGCTCGACCATTGCCGCGCCGACCGACTCGACGTCCAGGCCGATGCGCTCCTGCAGGAAGCGAAAGAAACGTTGCTCAATCATGCCTGCACCTGCCCTGGCTCCAGCGGATACAGCAACTCGCGCACCGCGTCCGACAGCAGGTCGTCCACCTCGATGCGTTGCAGCAAGCCCCGTGCGTCCTGGCGCACCGGCCCGAGGTAACGTGCCTCGGCATTGTCCAGGCCGTAGGGCTGGAACTCCTCGGGCGCACAACGCAGGGTATCGGTGGCCTGCTCCAGGATCAGCCCCAACTGCAACTGCGGGCGCTGTGGATCGACGCGGTAATGCACCAGCACCAGGCGCGTGCTGCTACGCGATTGGGCCGGCGAGCCGAAACTGAGCGCCGACAGGTCGATCACCGGCACCAGCGCACCACGATGGGCAAGCACGCCGGCCACCCAGGCCGGGGCCTGGGCTATGGGTTTGAGCGCACGATGCGGCAGGACCTCGATCACCTCGCGCACATCCAGGGCGAAGCGCTGGTCGGCGATGCGAAACTGCAGGTACAGCACGCCCTTTTCAGTGGTGGCGCGCGCCTCGCGGGGGGACATGTCGTTCATCTTCGTCAGACTTTGAACCGCGACACACCGCCCCGCAGCCCGGCAGCCACCTGGCTCAGTTCATCTATGGCAAAGCTGGCCTGGCGCAGCGACTCGACGGTCTGGGTGCTGGCATCACTGAGCTGGGCCAGCGCCTGGTTGATCTGCTCGGCGCCAGTGGCCTGGGCCTGCATGCCCTCGTTGACCATCAGCACCCGCGGCGCCAGCGCCTGCACCTGGTGGATGATCTGGCTCAGTTGCTCACCGACCTGCTGCACCTCGAACATGCCGCGGCGCACTTCCTCGGAGAACTTGTCCATCCCCATCACCCCGGCCGACACCGCCGACTGGATCTCGCGCACCATCTGCTCGATGTCGTAGGTGGCCACGGCGGTCTGGTCGGCCAGACGCCGCACCTCGGTGGCGACCACGGCGAAACCGCGACCGTATTCACCGGCCTTCTCCGCCTCGATGGCGGCGTTAAGTGACAGCAGGTTGGTCTGGTCGGCGACCTTGACGATGGTCACCACCATTTGCGTGATGTTGCTGGCCTTCTCATTGAGGATCGCCAGCTTGGCATTGACCAGGTCGGCGGCGCCCATCACCTGGTGCATGGTTTCTTCCATGCGTGCCAGGCCCTGCTGGCCGGAGCCAGCGAGGCTCGAAGCCTGGTCGGCGGCGCTGGTGACTTCGGTCATGGTGCGCACCAGGTCCCGCGAGGTGGCGGCGATTTCCCGCGACGTGGCGCCAATCTCGGTGGTGGTGGCGGCGGTTTCGGTGGCGGTGGCCTGTTGCTGCTTGGAGGTGGCGGCGATCTCGGTGACCGAGGTGGTCACCTGCACCGACGAGCGCTGGGCCTGGGCCACCAGGTTGGCCAGCGACTCGGCCATCTCGTTGAAGCCCCCCTCGATCGCGCCGAACTCATCCTTGCGGTCCAGGTTCAGGCGCATGCTCAGATCGCCGGAGCGCAGGCCGTCCAACCCATGGACGATTCGCAGCATGGGTGCGGTGATCGCGCGCATGAGCAGCAGGCCGCAGACAACAGCGGCGATGATGGCCAGCAGCAACGAGACGATCATGCTGCCCTTGGCGGTGTTGACCGCGCTGACGATGTCGTTGGTGGCCTTGTCGGCGGACTCGCGGTTACGCTCGATCACTTCGTTCAGGTGCTGGCGCCCTTCCTTCCAGGCTGGCGTGAGCACATCCATGATCAAGCGCTGGGCTTCGGGGTAGTTCTTCTGGCGGTAGGTCTCCAGGACCTGGTCGACGAGCTTGACGTACTCCTCCTCCAGACGGGTGAAGTCATCGAAAGCTGCCTGGTCGGCCGCGTCGCGGATGGTCGCCTGGTAGCTGGCCATATGTTTCTTGAGGCGATCATCAAAGCCCTTGAACAACTCAAGATCGGCCGTGGTGATCTCGCGGTGGTTGGACAGCCCCACCAGTTGCTGGCTGGTGACGTAGCTGTCGACCCAGGCACTGCGGATCATCGAGCTGTAGTAGACGCCGGGGATGCTGTCGGACCCCACGGCTTCCTCGCTGGACTCGATCGCCACCAGCCGCGAGTAGGCGGCCACGATCATCAGCAGCATGATGGCGATGATCACGGCGAAACTTGCCAGGATCCGTTGGCGCAAGGTCCAGTTCTTCACATTCAGCCCTCAGGAATTCGATACGAGCGGGAAAAATCGCCGAAGTATAGCCCAGGCTTCCCGTTCAATTGCGGCTGAATGTGGCGGTATTCAGGCGTCCGTGCCCGTTCAGGTGGCCAAATGCCGGTTCATTGACCCGCGGCAAGCCTGACCTGGTTCTCCAGCTCCTGGCGCAGGTTCGGGTCGAGGCGCAGCTGGCGGGCCAGCTCATCGAGATAAGCGCGCTCCATGAAGTTCTCCTGATCGACCATCATCACACTGGCCAGGTACATCTCGGCGGCCATTTCCGGGGTCTGCGCGGCGCGGGCGACCTCGGCCGGGTCCAGCGGCTTGTTCAGTTCGGCATGCAGCCAGTGCTGCAACTCTCGGTCGCTGTCCAGGCGGGTGAACTCGCCCTCGATCAACGCCCGCTCGCGTTCGTCGATATGGCCATCGGACTTGGCCGCTGCCACCAACGCCCGAAGCACGGCCTGGCTATGCTGCTCGGCCTGGGCCGGCGGCAGGCGGTCGAGGGTCTGCGGCTCGTGATTGCCCGCGCCCTGGCGCGCCTGCCAGTTGCCATAGGCCTTGTAGGCCAGCACGCCAAGCGCGGCCAATCCGCCGTAAGTGAGCGCCTTGCCGCCGTACTTGCGCGCCTTCTTGTTCCCCAGCAGCAGGCCCATGGCTCCCGCCGCCAATGCGCCACCACCGGCACCGGACAGCAGGCTGCCGAGGCTACCGGAGCCCTTGTGACTGGTGCCCTTGCCCTGTTGGTTCTGCAGCATGGATTGACCGGTTTTCAATAGCTGATCGAGCAGACCACGGGTGTTCATCTGGCAGACCTCGCAAGCATCCAAATTAGGTAGGGCTCCAGAGTAGGCCGGCAAGCTGAAGCCACGCTTAACGCATTTGCATCCAGATGTTGCCCAGCTTGGTTTGTTGGCTGCGCCAGTTGCTTCCAGTAGGGAGCGTTACCATGGCGCAGCGGTTTTTCCGCACAACCGCGCGACATTTCCCACGAATTGCCCCTGCGGCGCCCTACCGTTGATCTATTGAGCTTTGCGGTACTGGTATCACAGACTGATACCATGAATAATCATCAACGTGCGTTACTCGAACTCGTCTTCAAGAAGCCCGTTCCACGAACGCTGGACTGGTCGCGCCTGGAGTCCCTGCTGGTTTCGCTCGGTGCTCGGGTGATCGAAGGCAGGGGTTCACGCGTGCGGTTCGAGCTCAATGGCGAGGTCGCGACCTTCCATCGCCCTCACCCCGACCGGCACGCCAAGCCCTATCAGGTGCGCGATGCCCGCCAGTTCCTGGAGCAGGCAGGAGTTACCCCATGAATGTGATGAACTACCGCGGCTACTCGGCCCGCATCGAATACAGCGACGAAGACCAGCTGCTGGTTGGCCATGTCGCCGGCATCCGCGATGTGATCGGCTTCCATGGCGAATCGATCAGCGAACTGCGCCAGGCGTTCGAGGAAGCCGTCGATGACTACCTCGAAACCTGCCAGCGCCTGGGGCGCGAACCGCAGAAGACCTACTCCGGAAAACTCAGCCTGCGCCTGGAGCCCACCCTCCACGCCAGCGTGGCGGCCAAGGCCGAGCTGGCGCAGAAGAGTATCAACCAGTGGGTCAGCGACATTCTCAGCCAGGCAGCCTGTCGCTGAGTCAGTCGCGCAGGTCCGACTCGTGGATGGGGTTGGCCCGGCTGGTGGCCCGCTGATACTGCGCCGGCCAGGTCGCCTTGTTGCCACCCAGGTCGTCGTCGGCATGCAATGGCCAGTACGGGTCGCGCAGCAGCTCACGGGCGAGGAAGATCACATCGGCCTGACCGGTGCGCAGGATATGCTCGGCCTGGGCCGGTTCGGTGATCATGCCGACGGTGCCGGTGGCGATTTCCGACTCCTTGCGTACCCGTTCGGCGAAGCGAGTCTGATAGCCGGGGCCGGTGGGGATCTCGGCATTGACCGAGGTGCCCCCTGACGACACGTCGATCAGGTCGACACCCAGGGCGCGTAGGCGACGGGCCAGCTCGACGGTCTCGTCCGGGTTCCAGCCATCCTCGACCCAATCGGTGGCCGATACCCGCACGAACAGCGGCAGTTCCTGCGGCCAGGCCTTGCGTACCGCCTCGGCAACCTGCAGGGTCAGGCGGATGCGGTTTTCGAAGCAGCTGCCGTATTCATCGCGGCGCTGGTTGCTCAGGGGCGAGAGGAACTGGTGCAGCAGGTAGCCGTGGGCGGCGTGGATCTCGACCACCTTGAAGCCGGCCTGCAATGCCCGCTCGGTCGCGGCGACGAACGCGGCGACCACGTCCTGGATCTCGTCCTTGGTCAATTCACGTGGCGCGGTGTGCTGTGGGTCGAAGGCGATCTTCGATGGCCCGACCGGTTGCCAGCCGCCATCCTCGATCTTGACGCTGCCCTGCTTGCCGAGCCATGGCCTGTGGGTGCTGGCCTTGCGCCCGGCATGGGCCAGCTGGATACCGGGGACGGCACCCTGGGCGGTGATGAAACGGGTGATGCGTTGCAGGGGTTTGATCTGGTCGTCGGTCCATAAGCCGAGGTCCTCGGCGGTGATACGTCCGTCGGCGGTGACCGCGACCGCCTCGCTGATCACCAGACCCGCGCCACCGACCGCGCGGCTGCCGAGGTGGACCAGGTGCCAGTCGTTGGCCAGGCCGTCTACGGCGGAGTACTGGCACATGGGGGATACGGCGATGCGGTTGGGCAGGGTCAGCTGACGCAGGGTGTATGGCTCGAGCAGCAGGCTCATGGGGCACCTCCCAGGGACTCCAATGGTTTCCGGGCCGGCTTTTGTGGTTTGGGGGTGGGCCGGTACCGGTAGGTTTCAGACTAGACCATGGGGTGGGGGGTGTTCTGGGGGGCTTGGGTTTGGGGATGATAGTTTTGATTTTTTTATGCGCATTCATTGGCGATGGGGACGCATAGTCACCTTTCCGCCCTTACGGCGGGTCCCTTTTTGAAGGATCAAAAAGGAACCAAAAAATCCTCGCTCCATCATCCGGCCCCTACGCTTCGCTTCGGGGTTCCCTCGCTCCGTTCTTGCTCCCGGGAGGACCGCGCTGAACGCCCCAT
>NZ_JANCLM010000072.1:0-12001 GCF_024259445.1 Pseudomonas sp. DVZ6 | reverse complement strand
CCTACAGGGA
Source organism: Pseudomonas sp. DVZ6 (assembly GCF_024259445.1). Taxonomy (NCBI): domain Bacteria; kingdom Pseudomonadati; phylum Pseudomonadota; class Gammaproteobacteria; order Pseudomonadales; family Pseudomonadaceae; genus Pseudomonas; species Pseudomonas sp. DVZ6. The sequence continues at coordinate 11,991 of NZ_JANCLM010000072.1, read as the reverse complement.
TCATGCGTCCCCCTGTAGGAGCGGCCTTGTGCCGCGAAAGGGCCGCAAAGCGGCCCCAGGTTGTTGAATATCAAATAGAGGAACGGCCATGACCCTGCGTTCGGAAATCCTGGTGAACAAAAACGTCCTGCCCACCGCGGAACAGGCCCTGCCTGGCCGCGAAACCCCGATGACCCTGCCCGAGTTCCACTACGTGTTCGAAGGCACCCCGCTGCTCGGCCCGTTCTTCGAAGGCGACATCGATTTCGCCATCTTCGGCCTGGGCTGCTTCTGGGGCGCCGAGCGCCGGTTCTGGCAGCGCGAAGGCGTGGTCAGCACCGTGGTCGGCTACGCCGGCGGTTTCACCCCCAACCCCACCTACGAGGAAGTCTGCTCGGGCCTGACCGGCCACACCGAGGTGGTGCTGGTGGTGTTCGACAAGAACCGGGTCAGCTACCGCGAGCTGCTGACGATGTTCTGGGAGCTGCACAACCCGACCCAGGGCATGCGCCAGGGCAATGATGTCGGCACCCAGTACCGCTCGGCGATCTACTGCACCTCGCCGCAGCAACTGGATGAAGCCAACGCGAGCAAGGCCGCCTTCCAGGCCGAGCTGGGCAAGGCCGGCTTCGGCGAGATCACCACCGAGATCGCCCAGGCGCCGACCGTGTACTTCGCCGAGGCCTACCACCAGCAGTACCTGGCCAAGAACCCGGAAGGCTACTGCGGTATCGGCGGCACCGGCGTGTGCCTGCCACCCAGCCTGCAGGGCAACTGAGCCATGATCCTGTTCCATTCGCCGCTGTCGCCGTTCGTGCGCAAGGTGATGATCGTGTTGCACGAGACCGGCCAGCTGGACCGGGTCACCGTGCAGGGCGTGAACATCAGCCCGGTGAACGGCGACGCGCAGCTCAACCAGGGCAACCCGATCGGCAAGATCCCGGCCCTGCGCCTGGACGACGGCAGCGTGCTGCACGACAGCCGGGTGATCTGTGAGTACCTCGACAGCCAGCACGTCGGCCTGCCGCTGATCCCCCGCGAAGGCTCGGCACGCTGGCGGCGCCTGACCCTGGCCTCCCAGGCCGATGCGATCATGGACGCGGCGGTGGCTACCCGCTACGAAACCTTCCTGCGCCCGGCGGACAAGCAGTGGGACGGTTGGGTGCAGGCGCAGGGCGAGAAGATCCGCCGCAGCCTGGCCAATCTTGAACAGGAGCACCTGGCGGAGCTGGCCTCGGGGTTCGACCTGGCGGCGATTGGCGTGGCTTGTGCGTTGGGGTATCTGGACCTGCGCCAGCCTGAGTTCGATTGGCGTGGGCTGTATCCGGGGCTGGCGGCGTGGTATGCCGAGGTGAGCCAGCGGCCGTCGATGGTGGCTACAGCTCCGATAGCCTGAGACTACGCTGGCGAGGGCTGGCGCCCTCGTTTCGCGGCATAAGGCCGCTCCTACAGGAGTCCACTCAACCCTGTAGGAGCGGTCTTGTGCCGCGAAAGGGCTGCACAGCAGCCCCAGAACTTACCGCGGTATCACAGGAAACAACAATCCGATTCTCTGCGCCAACCAGCGCCCGATCTCTCTATCCTCCCTCATACCCCCCTCCCCACCCGCGACCAGTCCAGCCGCCGGGTCAGCACCATGAACACGCCCAGCAGGCCAAAGCACAGCAGCGAGCCCATCAGCAGCGCATAGTCCTCGGCGCTGAGCAGCCCATAGAGCATCGCGTACAACGCCGCCAGCCCCGCCGCAAAGCCAACCCCACGCCCCAGGCTGCGCAGCACATGAACCAGGTAGAAGCCGATCAGCAACACACAGCCCGACGCCGACAGCCCATAGGCCAGGCCAAACCCCAGGTGCTCGGACAGCGACAGCAACAGCAGGTAGAAGAACGCCAGGGCCACGCCCACCAGGATGTACTGCACCGGGTGCACGCTGAGGTTCTTGAGCACCTCGAACAGGAAGAATCCGGCAAAGGTCAGGGCGATGAACAGCAAGGCATACTTGATCGCCCGTTCGCTCTTGAGGTACTGGTCCACCGGGTCGACGAAGCTGACGCCAAATGAACGCTCGTTGAAATCGCCGCACTTGCCGACGGTCGCGCAAAGGCGCATGGACTCTTCCAGGTTGGTGGCGAAGAACGAGGTCTGCCAGTGGGCGCTGAAGCCCTTTTCATCGATGGCGCGGCGGCTCGGCAGGTAGCTGCCGACGAAGCTCGGGTGCGGCCAGTTGGCGCGCATGTCCACCGTGCTGCTGCGGCCGACCGGCAGCACCGCCAGCTGGCCGGTGCCCAGCAGGGCCAGGTCGAAGGCGTAGTCGAACTCGCGGGCCTTCTGGTCGCTCAACTGCGGCAGGGCCACATGCACGCCACCGGGCAGCCAGTCGACACCACTGCCGGCCTCGAACGGCAGGCGCTGGTCATCCAGGGTCAGCTCCAGGCTGTTCTCGATGCCGCGAATGTCGCTGATGCCGACCATCAGGAACGGCTTGTCGAAGCGGTAGTCGTCGTAGTCCTTCTCGATCCCCCAGCGCTCAGGCAGCTTGAAGCGACCGCTGACCTGACCCTTGGCATGGAACAGGCGCGCCTGGTAGATGCCGCGGGCGCGCAGCTCGGTATCGACGCCCACATCCATCGCGAAGGTTTCCGGCAGGAAGTAAAGATTGCCGTGCATCGTGGTGGTCTCCTGGACGCTCGTGCCGTCCTTGTCGATCCAGCGCCGCTCGTACTTGCGATAGGGCACCACCAGCACCGGGCCGCTGACCAGCTGGTCGAAGCTGGAGCTCGCGGCGATCTCGCCGAGCACGTTGTTGCGCAGTTGCTGACGTTCGTCGATCAGGCCGCCGATCATCAGCAGGGGAATCAGCAGCAGCAGGATCAGCACGGCGATCAGGCCGAGCTTGAAACCTAGGGACTTGTTCATGGGGTTGGGCTCCGTTTGCGATGGGGGCAGTGTCTGCCCGCCGCGTGGAGCCCTTGGGGAGGGAATGTGGAGATTGTGTGGAGATGGCTTGGACAGCAACACTGCGTGGGAGCGGGCTTGCCCCGCGAAGAGGCCCGATCAGGCAGTGATGTTGCCTGGGCTGGCCACTTCGCGGGGCAAGCCCGCTCCTACAGGGTCAGCTATAACGTCGGGCCGGCAGCCAGAGTCGCACCCGCACCCCACCCTCGACGTTGTCTACCGCCAGCGCCCCGCCGTGCAGCTGCATCACCTCTGCCACGAAGTTCAGCCCCAGCCCGGTGCTCTTGCGCCCGGTCCCAGGCCTTGGCAGCGAATAGAACCGCTCGCTGACCCGCCCCAGAGCGTACTCGGGGATTGCCTGCCCCTGATTGAACAGGCTCAGGGCCACCCGCTCGCCGTCACGCTCCAGTTCGAAGGCCAGCGCGCCTCGCTCGGGGGTGAAGTCCAGCGCGTTGTCCAGCAGGTTGGCCAACGCCTGGCGCATCAGGAACGGATCGCACAGCAGCCAGACGCCCGCCGGAATGCGCTGGCGCACCTGCAGGCCGGCGCTGTCGATCCGTGCGCCATGGGCCAGCAGCAGCTCGTCGATCAGCGCCGCCACCGCCACCTGCTGTTCATCTTCCAGTGCCTGCATCTGTTCGACCCGCGCCAGGTTGAGCAGTCGCTCGATCATCTGCTGCAGGCGCTCGCTCTCGCGCTCGATATTGCCGGCAAAGCGCGCCCGCTGCTCTTGCGGCATGTCGCCCTGCAGCAGCTCCGAGGCGCCGCGGATCGCCGCCAGCGGGCTCTTGAGCTCATGGGTGAGCGTGTGCACGTAGCGCTCGACATAGGCCTTGCCCTCCAGCTGGGTGCGCATGCGCTCCACCGCCGTGGCCAGTTGCAGCAATTCGCCGCCCTTGTAGTGCGGCAACGCGGCGCGCTCGCCCTCGCTGACCGCCTGGGCGTAATGGGTAAGCCTACGCAGCGAGCGGGTCAGCCACCACGACAGCGCCGCGCCCACCAACAGCCCCAGCACGATCAGCCCCAGGCCGAGGAACAGCAGCCGCCGCTCGGAGCGGTCGATGTACGGCTGCAACGAGCTGTTGGGCTTGGCTACGGTAACCACGCCGATGATTCGGCCGCCGTCGAGGATCGGCGCCGCCACATGCATCACCGAAGTGCTTTCGTCGTCCGGGTCGCTGCGGGTCGAGCGGGCGCCGTACTGGCCACGCAGGGTCAGGTAGACATCGTTCCAACGCGAGTAGTCCTTGCCCAGGTCCTGGCCGCTGGAGTCGAGCAGGACGATGCCCTTGGCGTCGGTCACGTAGATACGGTGGCTGACCTGGTTCTTCGCCAGCCCCCAGATCTGCGCGCTCGGACGCCGCTCGCCATACGAAGCAAGCACCTGCGACAGGCGGCTCTGGGTCAGGGTGCCGTTCTTCACATCGTCGTGAAGGATCTCGGCCAGCAGGTTGGCGGTGTCCACCAGGGTTTCTTCCGAGGATTGCCGCACCACCGGGCGGATCTGCTCGCGCACCGTGTTGAGCAGGAAGTAGCCCGCCAGGCCGACGAACAGGAAGTACACCAGGAAGATCCGGATCCCCAAGCGCATCAGGCGTGTTCCGGGCTGTAGCTGTAGCCCAGGCCGCGGTGGGTCTGGATCGCCTCGGCGTCGGGCGCGACCTGGCGCAGCTTGGCGCGCAGGCTCTTGATATGACTGTCGATGGTGCGTTCGTAGCCGACGTCCGAGGCCACGCCAAGGCCGTCGAGCAGCTGTTCGCGGCTGAATACCCGGCGAGGTTGCGCAAGCAGGCTCTGCAGCAGGCGGAACTCGTGGCGGGTCAGCGTCAGCGCCTGGCCCCGGTAGCTGATGCGCATGGCCAGGGTGTCGAGCTGGAACGGCGCGCTTTCGCTGGCCACCTCCACCCTGGGCGCCATGCGTTTGAGGATCGCCCGCACCCGCGCGGCCACCTCACGGGGACTGAAGGGCTTGACCACATAGTCGTCAGCGCCGATCTCCAGGCCCAGCACCCGGTCGATCTCGGCGTCGCGGGCGCTGAGGAACATCACCGGCACCTCGCTGAAGCGGCGCAGCTGGCGGCAGGTCTCGAAGCCGCTGATGTCGGGCAGGCCGATATCGAGGATCACCAGGTCGGCCGGGCGCAGGCGCTGCTGCTCGACGGCGGCGCTGCCGAGGGTCACCCACTCGGTGCTGTGGCCGTCGGCCTGCAGGGCGTAGACCAGGGTGTCGGCGATGGCGGATTCGTCTTCGACGATGAGGATGTGAGGCATGGCGTCCGGCCTTGCGGGGGCAAAGGCTGGACTTTGAGGCAAACCGCGATGGTCACGCAATCCTTGTTGCCTTTACGGGCCCTTTCGCGGCACAAGGCCGCTCCTACAGGGAAACGCGAATACCTGTAGGAGCGGCCTTGCGCCGCGAAAGGGGCGCAAAGCGCCCCCAAATGCGAAATCAGCAATCCGGTTTGCCCGCCGTGAACTTCTTCGCCGGGTTCACCGCCGCCTTGAACTCGCGCAGGGCCTTGGCGCCCACCAGCAGCGGGTAGTTGAAACTGCTGCGGTCGACCAGGTTGACCTCCACGGTGCGCTTCACGTCGCCCAGGCACAGTTCCAGGTCGACCACCGGGCGGCGCGACAGCTCGGGGGCATCGCCTTCTTCTTCCTCGTCGGCGCGGTTCTTGATCTTGCTGATGCGCGCCAGCTTGTGTTCGTAGACCTTGCCATTGGCATTCTTGGTGGCCAGGCGGAAACGCACCCAGTCCTCACCGTCGCGGGTGAACAGCTCGATATCCTTGGCCGATAGCGACGCGGTGTAGGCGCCGGTGTCCATCTTGGCCTTGAGGGTTTCACCGATCTCCGGCAGGGCGATGTTCTCGTAGCGACCGTACAGGGTGGGCTCGGCGGCCATCACCGGCAGCGCCAGAAGGGACAGCAGGGCAAGCAGGGGTTTCACGGGGCAGGCTTCCTTGAGAGGGGTCAGTGCTTAGACTGCGCAGGCAGGATAGGTTCGCTGGCAAAGGTTAAACAACACAATGTGAAACATTTGTCCCAGTTAATGGACGTACGACGTTTGGCGTAGGCCACTGCCCTGCTTATCATTAGCCACCGTTTACCTCACACCAACAAGAGTCTCCTTATGCGTCGCCTGCTGACCGGCACCCTCACCCTTACCCTGCTGCTGCTCAACACCCTGGTGATGATCGGCCCGTTGCTGGTCTTCGCCCTGCTCAAGCTGGTACTGCCCGGCCGTGGCCGCGACTACGCGTCGGCCGCGGTGATGTGGATCGCCGAGACCTGGTCGGAAGTCGACAAGGCCATCTTCGCCCTGTGCATCCCCACCCAGTGGGACATCCGCGGTGTCGACACCCTGCGCCAGGACACTTCGTACCTGTGCGTGAGCAACCACCAGACCTGGGTCGATATCCCGGCGCTGATCGAGAGCCTCAACCGCCGCGTGCCGTTCTTCAAGTTCTTCCTCAAGAAGGAGCTGATCTGGGTGCCGCTGCTGGGCCTGGCCTGGTGGGGCCTGGATTACCCGTTCATGAAGCGCTACAGCAAGACCTTCCTCGACAAGCACCCCGAACTCAAGGGCAAGGACCTGGAGATCACCAAGGCCGCCTGCGAGCTGTTCAAGCGCCAGCCGGTGACGGTGGTCAACTACCTCGAAGGCACCCGCTTCACCGAGGCCAAGCGCCAACAGCAACAGTCGCCCTACCGCCATCTGCTCAAACCCAAGGCCGGCGGCGTGGCCTTCGTGCTGGCGGCGCTGGGCGAGCAGCTGGATGCGCTGCTCGATGTGACCATCGTCTACCCGGGCGACAAGGCGCCGGGTTTCTGGGACCTGCTCAACGGCAGCATCAGCCGGGTGATCATCGACATCCGCGTGCGCGAGCTGGATCCGGCGCTGAGCGAAGGCGACTACGAGAACGACCCGGCCTTCCGCCAGACGGTGCAGGCCTGGGTGAACCAGCTGTGGCTGGAGAAGGACCAGCGGATCGAGGAGTTGCGCGCCGAGATGCGCTGAAGCCCGCGCCTACAGCATTTCGCGGTCCCTTGTAGGAGCGGCCTTGTGCAGCGAAAGGGCCGCACAGCGGCCCCTGCACTCTTGGCCTAAACGCTGGGAACCTGGGGCCGCTACGCAGCCCTTTCGCGGCACAAGGCCGCTCCTACCCTGCCCGCGTCAGGCGCTCAGACCGATGGCTGGCTCAACGGCGCAGGGCTATTCCACAGGCTCCCCAGGTTCTGCAGCAACGACCCGGCAATCCCCTGCTGCCCCAGGTACTGCAGGATCAACGGCGCGAACTGCCCGATCATCCCGGTATCCATGCCCAGCGCCTTGAAGGCGGTGTCCAGGTCGTTGCGGTTCTGCACCTCACCGCCCAGCGCATTGCCCAACGCCGAGCTGTTCTGGTCATTGCCGAGCAACTGCCCCAGCCCGCTCAACCCACCCAGCGCATTGGTGCCCGATAGCAGGTCCAGCCCCGGCACGGCCTTGGTCAGTTGCCCATAGTCATCGCCGCTGAGGTTGTTGCGCGCCAGCCCCAGCATCGCCCCAGCGCCACCGATGGCCTGCTCGGGGGTGATCTTCAATTCGCTGCCCAACGTATTGAGCAGATTGGCCTGGCCGGCCGGGGCCTGCACCTGGCCCTGTTGATTCTGGTTCTGCATGGCCGAGACGGCATTGGCCGCGTCGCTGAGGTTGAAGGCGAACACCGGGCTTGCGGCCAGGGTCATCAGGGTTGCCAGGGTGAATGCTTTCATCGGGGGACCTCGTCGGCCGGAATGGCCGGGAAACGAGGGGTTGGACTGGAGTGCCAAGGGTTTGTTCCGGGCCGGCCATCGGTGTTCATTGCAAGGGCCTTATCGCAGGGCAAGCCCGCTCCCACGCAGCGCTGGGTCATTCGTGGGAGCGGGCTTGCCCCGCGATGGACATTTACTGGCCGGCTCTGTTTTCCACCGCACTGGCCAACGCATCCGCCTGCCCCCAGGCGATATACAGACTGCGTAAGGTATTTCCCACGAACTAGTCTCGTTAGCAGAAAGTAACCTGCGGTCCAGTAGGACGATCCCTCAAACCTAGTAATTCTAACAGTTGCCGACTACAGGCCTGAGCCGCAGACTCATGGGACAGAAAGCTCACCGCCGGGGCCCCATGACAAAAGAACGCCGCCGAGTCCCAGTAATGGCATTGCTGGCGACTGACAAACAAGGAACGATTCTGCACCACCAGACGAGCGAAAAGAAAGTTGCCTTCTCATATACGGCGTTCGGGCACGACCCAGTCAAGAACGGAATATTATCATTACTGGGTTTCGCGGGTGAACCACGCACAAAAAACTGCAACTACTTACTGGGTGGCGGCTATCGCTCATACAATCCAACCTTGATGCGCTTCAACTCACCAGACAACTATAGCCCGTTCAGCGCCGGCGGAATAAATGCTTACGCTTACTGCGCAGGAGACCCAATCAACTATAATGACCCCACTGGGCATATGCCCAAAAGAAAAACGTCCACAGGCCGAGCTCCCCAACATCAAGGCGCACCGGATCTACTTTATCCACCCACCCTTTCTCGCAATCGAGAAACATACCAATTAATGATGCAGCATAAAGCAACCGCACCAACTTTATTTGACCACCTCCTCCTTCCCGAACCAGACCCGAACGATCCAACCCGTCCCAGCGCACCTGATTTGCAAAGGGTAACCGGACCAGACCATCGATCTTGGGAGTTAGCACTTCAAGTCAGTGAGCATCTAATCTTAAGCGACGTTGAAGCGTTACGACATCAGATACAGTTTTACATATACCTAGAGAACATAGAACTTTCACTAGCAGAAAAATCGACCTCACTAATTGATAAAAAACGACATAGATCCCAGGCAATCGCTTTCAAAAAAAACCGACTTAAAGCTGAATCAGCCCTCAAAGAAAAGACCACCCATCGTTTGGCGCCAGACGAAGAACGAGACTCAATCCGGAAGGTTGGTCAGTAAAAACTCAATCCAGTAAAACTATAGGCCCTATAGGATTGGAGATAACTGTTGCAGCTGTTGGCTTCCACCAAGCGAGCACGGGGCAAGTCCGCTTCCAAGAGGCCCAACCTGGATCAATCGTGGGAGCGGGCTTGCCCCGCGATGGACATTTACTGGCCGGCTCTGTTTTCCACCGCACTGGCCAACGCATCCGCCTGCCCCCAGGCGATCTGCATGGCCCGCAGCCCAAGCTTGAGCAATTGCCGCGTCTCCTCGTCCTCGATGCGGTCCAGCGCCCGGTGGCTGTCGCTGAAGGCGAACATCAGGTAGTGGGAGACGTTGGCCAGTACATACTCCATGGGCACGACACCGTCGTGGATGGCGCGGGCGAGGGATTTGTCGGGGGGTAAGGCGAATTGGTGGGGTGGATCAGGGACGATCTTTTTCATCGAGGCACCATGCTGTGTTGGGTGCCACCCGTCCGTTTCCACACATCAGGGTGACAGCTGTACACGGGGTGGAAAGACCGGTGCATGGTGAACCCGGCAGGCCTATAGGCCTCCCGTGTACAGCCGTCATGACGACAACAACCATGCTAACCGCCGGGTTTCCACACCCGATCACTGAACCGACAGCGACCGCGAGAGCCTAGTAGGCAGCGATGCTCCCGAGCAATCAGACGTGAATCGACAAGCTGCGTACGATATTTCCTCAGCACTCGATAGCCAACAAGAATTAGCCGAAATTTTAGTAGGAATATTCCTTATACCTATCAAATTTGCTAGTTGCCAACCTCGTCATCGCGCTCCACATTCATCTACTCAGAGCTGCTAACCGGAGCGAAGTCATGACTTCAAATAGTGAAACCTTCTCAGTCCCCCTTATTGCAGTAGACCCACAAGGCTCGGTTATTAACCACCAAGGAAACCTTTTCACATATACACCCTACGGAGCCGACCAACAAAAAAGCACAGGATCCTCATATATCGGCTACACGGGTCTTTCGCGCATGAGTTTTGGGGGCTACATGCCAGGAAGCTATCGTCGCTATGATCCACTTATAATGAGATTTACCTCACCGGACAGTTTCAGCCCTTTCGGCGAGGGCGGTCTAAACTCCTACTGCTATGCTAGTAACGACCCAATGAATAACATAGACCTTAGCGGTCACGTGTCATTCAAATGGCTTAAAAATATATTTGGCAGATCAAGAAGGAAAATTGAGAACTTGCAACCAGCAAAAGCCGCCACAACTGAAGCCAACACATTGTTGGCCAGCGCGCTATTCGGCACAGGCTATTCGAAAAACCTCCCGCGCCTAGACACGAACCCAAAAAACATCATAAAAATCGCAGAACGCATAGACATCGCAGAAATAAACACCCAGCTTGAAATAACAAGAACTGTTAGCAAGAAAAATTCAAAATTTGCCAAAAAACATGGAATTGACGTCCAGCCCGACAACTCACTAATAGAATCTTTCGAAGAATTTAAGAATGCAGCTTATGCTTTAAGAAACCCAGAGCGCATTACAGAAAACATCTCTATTCAAAATAACAGAAATAACTACAACACAAAGGTCAGCAAAATTTTTGGCCCATATAAAAATTCTAGTAAATATGATGATTGACTAGTAGCAAGACACAAGGCATAAAGCCCCTCTAGTAGGGGCCTTATGCCTAACGTGTTTTCAAGCCACGCTAAATGTTTTATGCGGATCAATCACAAACTTCTTCGGCACCCCCGCATCAAACTCGCCATACCCTTCCGGCGCCTGATCCAGGCTGATCACCTGCACCCCCACCACCTCTGCGATATTGATGCGATCCCACATGATCGCCTGCATCAGCTGGCGGTTGTACTTCATGGTCGGGGTCTGCCCGGTGTGGAAGCTGTGGGACTTGGCCCAGCCCAGGCCGAAGCGGATGCTCAGGGCACCGATCTTGGCGGCGGCATCCACCGCGCCCGGATCTTCGGTCACGTACAGGCCCGGAATGCCGATCTTGCCGGCCACGCGGGTCACCTGCATCAGCGAGTTGAGCACGGTGGCCGGGGCTTCGTGCTTGGCGCCTTCATGACCATGACCACGGGCCTCGAAGCCGACGGCATCGACGGCGCAGTCCACTTCCGGCTCACCGAGGATATCGATGATCTGTTCGTGCAGCGGAGTGTCCTTGGACAGGTCGACCACTTCGAAACCTTGCGACTTGGCGTGAGCCAGCCGGGCCGGGTTGAGGTCGCCGACGATCACGCAGGCGGCGCCCAGCAGGCGGGCGGACGCGGCGGCGGCCAGGCCGACCGGGCCGGCGCCCGCAACGTAGACGGTGCTGCCCGGGCCAACACCTGCGGTGACGGCGCCGTGGTAACCGGTGGGGAGGATGTCGGACAGGCAGGTCAGGTCGCGGATCTTCTCCATGGCCTTGTCGCGGTCCGGCAGTTTCAGCAGGTTGAAGTCGGCGTAGGGCACCAGCACGTACTCGGCCTGGCCGCCGGTCCAGTCGCCCATGTCGACGTAACCGTAGGCGCCACCGGCGCGGGCCGGGTTGACGGTGAGGCAGACGCCGGTGTGCATCTCTTTGCACGAACGGCAGCGGCCGCAGGCGACGTTGAAGGGTACCGACACCAGATCGCCGATTTTCAGGCGTTCGACGTCACGGCCCATTTCGACGATTTCACCGGTGATTTCATGGCCCAGGACCAGGCCGACCTGGGCGGTGGTGCGGCCACGGACCATGTGCTGGTCGGAGCCGCAGATGTTGGTGGAGACCACCTTGAGGATGACGCCGTGCTCGATCTTCTTGCCGCGCGGGTCCTGCATCTTGGGGTAGTCGATCTTCTGCACCTCGACCTTGCCCGCGCCGAGATACACCACTCCACGGTTACCAGACATGCTTCTTACCTCGCTTGATTTGTATTTATGCAGCGGTGGTGGAAAGCGCCGCCTTTCCGTGGGCGGCCTGTGTTACTGGAATGCAGGGGATTGTGGGCTGGATGGGAGGTGGGGCGGTGACTGGATGCGACAGGGGGATGTCTTTTTGCGGCAGGACAAAAGCTGGGGCCGCTGCGCGCCCCTTTCGCGGCAC
>NZ_JANCLM010000071.1:0-14284 GCF_024259445.1 Pseudomonas sp. DVZ6 | reverse complement strand
AACCCGCTCCCACAGGTACTGCACCACATTCAAGGACTGTGCAACTCCTGTGGGAGCGGGTTTACCCGCGAGAGGCCCTCACAGGCCAACCAGTAACTCCCGGTAATCCTCGACCGCCGCAAACTCCTGGGTATCCCGAGGCTCCGCCCGACTATCCGGCTGGCGCACCGCCAGCAGATGCCCCACCCCGTACCGCCGGGCACTGCGCAGAATCGCCAGGGTGTCGTCGATGAACAGGCTGCGCGCCGGTTCGAAGCCGATATCCGCGTGCAACGCGTCCCAGAACTGCGGGCTCTCTTTCGGATATCCATAGTCATGCGAACTGATCAGCCGTTCGAAGTACGGCGCCAGTTCCACCCGCTCCAGTTTCAGCGACAGCGAATCGCGGTGCGCATTGGTGATCATCACCACCCGCTTGCCCGCCTTGCGCACGGCCGCGAGAAAGGTGTCGGCATCCGGCTTGAGGGCAATAAGGTCGGCGATCTCCTGTTTCAGCTCGCGGATCGGCAGACGCAGCTCGCGGCTCCAGAAGTCCAGGCAGTACCAGTTGAGCGTCCCGGCATGCTGTTCGAACAGCGGGCGCAGCTCAAGCTCGGCCATGGCTCGGCTCACGCCATGCAACTCGGCGTAGCGCTGGGGCAGGTGGTCCAGCCAGAAGCGGTTGTCGTAGTGCAGGTCGAGCAGGGTACCGTCCATGTCCAGCAGGACGGTATCGATGGCGGACCAGGGAAGAACGGGCATGGGAAATTCTCGATCAGTCGGCAAGCCACGGTATAGTAACCCGTTCACGCCAAGGAGCCGCCCCATGCGCCAGAAACCCACCGTCCTCAGCCGCGAGATCGTCGCCAGCAGCCGCCTGTTCCGGGTCGAGGCCGTGCAGTTGCGCTTTTCCAACGGCACCGAGCGCACCTACGAGCGATTGGTCGGTCGTGGCAACGGTTATGGCGCGGTGATGATCGTGGCCATGCTCGATGCCGAGCACGCGCTGCTGGTCGAGGAATACTGCGGCGGCACTGATGAATACGAGCTGTCCTTGCCCAAGGGCCTGATCGAGCCGGGCGAGGACGTGCTGGCTGCCGCCGACCGGGAGCTCAAGGAAGAGGCCGGGTTCGGCGCACGCCAGCTGGAGCACCTGACCGAGCTGTCGCTGTCGCCCGGCTACATGAGCCAGAAGATCCAGGTGGTGCTGGCCTCGGACCTGTACGAAGAACGCCTGGAGGGTGACGAGCCCGAGCCGATGCGGGTCGACAAGGTCAACCTGCGCGAGCTTTCGGCGTTGGCCATGCACCCGCAGTTTACCGAAGGACGGGCGCTGGCGGCGTTGTACCTGGCCCGTGACCTGCTGATCCAGCGTGGGGTGCTGAGCGTATGAGCGATCGGCTATTGATGCAGGACGTGGTGAATCTCGCCCGTTCGGCCGGCGAGGCGATCCTGCCGTTCTGGCGCGCCGATGTGGCCGTGACCAGCAAGGCCGACGATTCGCCGGTGACCGCTGCCGACCTAGCGGCTCATCGGGTGATCGTGGATGGGTTGCAGGCGCTGGCACCGCAGATCCCGGTGCTGTCCGAGGAAGATTGCGAGATTCCGCTGGCCACCCGCCAAGGCTGGCAGCGCTGGTGGCTGGTCGATCCGCTGGATGGCACCAAGGAGTTCATTGCCGGTAGCGAAGAGTTCACTGTCAATATCGCGCTCATCGAGAACGGCGAGGTGGTGTTCGGGGTGGTGGCGATGCCGACCAATGGCCGCTGTTATTTCGGCGGGCGCAACCTGGGGGCCTGGCGTGTGGAGCGTGATGGTGCCGAGCAGCCGATCCAGGTACGTAACGCGCCGGCGCAGGGGGCGAAGTTTACCGTCGTCGCCAGCCGCCGGCATTCCAGCCCGCAGCAGGAGGCCCTGCTGGCCGGGTTGAGTGGTGCGGTGGGTGAGCTGGAGCTGGCCAATATCGGCAGTTCGCTGAAGTTCTGCCTGCTGGCTGAAGGCACTGCTGACTGTTATCCGAGGTTGGCGCCGACCTCGCAGTGGGATACGGCGGCTGCCCAGGGCGTGCTGGAAGGGGCCGGGGGTGAGGTGATCGGGCTGGATGGATTGCCGTTCCGGTATCCGGCGCGGGAGTCGTTGCTCAATCCGTTTTTCCTGGCGTTGCCCAAGGCTGCCGGCTGGCGGCAGGCGTTGGTTGAGCTGGCGGGTGCTATCCGGGCTTGAGATAGCCGGGGCTGCTTTGCAGCCCATCGCGGCACAAGGCCGCTCCTACAGGGGATCACGTTTCCCTGTAGGAGCGGCCTTGTGCCGCGAAGGGCCTCCAAGCTTTCAGCGATGCAACACGTACTGCCCGCTGAACCTCACCGCAGGCTCGTCGCTACCCTCGTTGCTCACCACCGTCTCCAACGTCAGCCGCGCCCGCCCGCGACGCTGGTACATCGTCAGGAACCGCTCCCAGGTCTTCTCGTCCGGCGCCGGGCACTGTGCCACCGCCGTACCGGTAACCGGCAGCGGATAACTGATCTGCCCTTCCTGGATGACGATATGCCCGTCATCGATCCCCAGCTCGCGCAGGCGCAGGTGTAGCCAGCCCCAGCCCACCAACACCGCGCCGCAGTACAGGCTGCCGCCGAACATGGTGCTCTTGTGGTTGACGTTGGGGGCCAGCGGCAGCTTCAGGCGCAGACAGTGCCGCTGCCAATCGATGACTTCCATCCCCATCTCGCGGGTCAGGGGAATATCACTGTGCAACACGGATTGCAGGTACTGGCTGTCGGTGCTCATGGACGGTTGTCCTCCTGGTCGTCGTGCCCGCCGCCGCCGTCGAAGCTCAGGCCATGCTTGCGCAGCTTGTCGTGCAGGGTCTTGCGCGGGATGCCGAGGGCTTCGGCGAGGCTGCGCATCGAGTTGTGCGGTTGGCCCAGCTCGGCGGCGATCAGCGAGCGTTCGAACTGCTCGACCTGCTCGCTGAGGTTGCCGGTTGGCACGGGCACCTGGATGTCATGGGTCGCCGCGGGCGCCTGGCCATCGAGGGCCAGCTCAAGGCCCAGGGCGAAGCGTTCGGCGGCGTTCTGCAGTTCGCGCACGTTGCCCGGCCAATCGTGGCGCAGCAGCACGGCGCGCTGCGCCGGTTGCAGGCTGTGGGGCGGCAGGCCGTGGCGCTCGCTGGCGGCGTCGGCGAAGTGCTGGAACAGCACGAGGATGTCATCGCCGCGCTCGCGCAACGCGGGAATACGCAGCGGCGCGACGTTGAGGCGGTAGTACAGGTCGGCGCGGAAGCGGCCCTGGTCGGCAGACTGGCGCAGGTCTTCCTTGGTCGCGGCAATGATGCGGATATCCAGCGGGATCAGCTGGTTGCCGCCCAGGCGTTCGACAACCCGTTCCTGCAGCAGGCGCAGCAGCTTGACCTGTACATCCAGGCTCATGCTCTCGATCTCGTCGAGGAACAGTGTGCCGCCGTTGGCGAACTCGAACTTGCCGATCCGGCGTTTCTGCGCCCCGGTGAAAGCCCCGGGCTCGTGGCCGAACAGCTCGCTCTCGACCACGGACTCGGCCAGGGCGCCGGCGTTGATCGCCACGAACGGGCCGTCGCGGCGGCTCGACAAGTCGTGCAGGGCACGGGCCACCACCTCTTTGCCCGCACCGGTCTCACCGAGGATCAGCACATCGGCGCGGGTCCCGGCGAGAGCGCCGATCTGCTCGCGCAGGCGCTGCATGCCCGGCGACTGGCCGACCAGGCGCGTGGCCAGCTGCTGGCGGTCGCTCAGGGCCAGGCGCAGGCTGCGGTTGTCCAGCACCAGGCGGCGCAGGGCCAGGGCACGGCGCACGCTGTCGAGCAGGGCGTCGCTGGCGAAGGGCTTTTCGAGGAAGTCGTAGGCGCCGGCGCGCATTGCCTGCACCGCCAGCGGCACATCGCCGTGGCCGGTGATCAGCAGTACCGGCAGCTCGTTGTCGCGGGCATGCAGTTGTTCCAGCAGTTGCAGGCCATCGATGCCGGGCATGCGGATATCGCTGACCACCACCCCTGGCCAGTCTTCCTCGATGCGCCCGGCCAGGCCCTGGGCGTCGGCCAGAGCCACGACCTTGAGCCCGGCCAGGTCCAGGGTCTGGCTCAGGGCCTGGCGCAGGTGCGGGTCGTCGTCGACCAGGAGCACCTGGGCGTGGCTGTCGATCAGTGTCTCGGTCATGCCGAGGTGTCCTCCGAAGATTGCAGGTTGGCGCCGGGCTTGGCCACACGCAGTTTCAGCGTCAGCAGGGCACCGCCTTCCGGGTGGTTGCCCAGCAGCAGCTCGCCGCCCAGCGCATGCATCAGGCTTTCACAGATGGCCAGGCCCAGGCCCAGGCCCTGGGTGCGGGTCTTGGTGGTGAAGAACGGTTCCTTGGCGTGCTCCAGGGCCTGGCGGCTGAAGCCGGGGCCATTGTCGCGGATGTACAGGTAGACGCAGTCATCCTGGCGTTCGGCACTCAGCCACAGCCTGCGTGGGTTGGCTTTCTCGGTGAGGGCATCGAGGGCGTTGGCCAGCAGGTTGCCCAGCACCTGGCGCAGGCGGGTCTCGCCGGCCTGCACCCACAGGGTAGCCTCGGGCAGGTCGCGCACCAGTTCCACGGCCATGGCCCGGCGGCGCTTGGCCAGCAGCGCGAGGGCGTCGTCCAGGGCCGGTTGCAGGGCCACGCTTTCCGGGGCGTGCTGGTCGCGGCGGGCGAAGGCGCGCAGGTGGGCGATGATCGAGGCCATGCGCCCGGTCAGCTCGCCGATCAGCTTGAGGTTGCCGCGCACGTCCTCGGTGCGCTGATGATCAAGCAGGATCTCGGCGTTCTCGGCGTAGCTGCGGATGGCCGCCAGCGGCTGGTTCAGCTCGTGGCTGATGCTGGCCGACATGGTGCCGAGCACCGACAGCTTGCCGGCCTGGACCAGTTCGTCCTGGGCGCGCACCAGCTCTTGCTGGGCGCTTTCGCGCTCGAGCACCGCGCTCTTGAGTCGGGTGTTGAGGCCTTCGAGGTCGGCGGTGCGTTCGATCACGCGGTTTTCCAGCTCCTGGCGGGCACGGGCCTCGAAATCGATACGGTCGATGTAGTGGCGACGGCGCTGCATCACCAGGCCGGCTAGGAGCATGGTCACCAGCAGCGCGCCGCCGCCGATGGCCATGACCGTCTGCACCGAGCGGTCGACCAGCAGGCGCGGGGCGAGGATGCTCACCTGCCAGCCGGTTTCCTTGATGTCGCGGGTCTGGATCAGCCAGGCGGCCTGGTCGAGGGTCAGCGGTTGCGGCGCCTGGGTCGGGTAGGGCTGGATGGCGACGATGGCCTGGCGCTCGGCCGCGGTCAGCTCGCGGGTGGCGCGAAAGCGCCAGTCCGGGCGCGAGGTGAGCACCACCACGCCGTTCTGGTCGGTCAGCAGCAGTTGTTCCGGAGTGCGGCCCCAGAGGGTCTCGGTGTGATCGAGATCGACCTTGACCACCAGCACGCCGATCACCTTGTCGCGGTCGTGCACGGCGGCGGCGAAGAAGTAGCCGCGCTTGGCCGAGGTGGTGCCTTGGCCGAAGAAGCGCCCCAGGCGGCCCTCCATTGCTTCGATGAAGTAGGGGCGGAACGAGAAGTTGCGGCCGACGAAGCTGTCCTGCTTGTCCCAGTTGGAGGCGGCCAGGGTGTTGCCGCTGACATCCATCAGGTACATCACCTCGGCGCCGGTCTGCTGGGTGATGTGCTTGAGCAGGCGGTTGGCGTTGGTCACCGCCTCGAGGCGCAACGGGTCGGCCAGCACGCTGCGCAGCGCCGGCAGGTCGCCGAGGATCTGCGGCAGGGTTTCATAGCGGTGCAGGGTGCCCAGCAGGTTGGCGACGTAGAGGTCGAGGGTCTGGCGGTTCTGCGAAGCCAGTTCGTCCTGATAGTAGCGCTCGGCCAGGTGGTGCAGCGGCCACAGCAGCGGGGCCAGGCACAGCGCCAGCAGGGCCAGGCTGCGCCAGCGGGGGCGGCGGGGAGGCGTGGGTCTTGGGATCATTGCGATAATGGCGCCAGTAGGATCTGGCGCAATTATGCGCTACTTGAGGCAGTCGATGAGTGCATCGTGCCAGTGTGGCTGGCTGACCTGCCATTCGCGGGCCAGGCGCGAACAGTCCAGGCGCGAGTTGAGCGGTCGCTTTGCCGGTGTCGGGTATTCGCTGGAAGGGATCGGCAGCAATTCGGCGCAGGGCAGGCCACGGATCTTGAGCTGTTCGCCGATGGCCTGGGCGAAGCCGAACCAGGAGGTTTCACCCTGGGCGGTCAGGTGGTAGGTGCCCCAGGCGCCGGCCTGGCCGTTCTGCCAGCGCTCGATCAATGCACGCGTACTGGCTGCAATTGTGGCTGCCCAGGTCGGGGCGCCGATCTGGTCGTCCACCACTTTCAGTTGGGCGCGTTCCTGAAGCAGGCGCTGCATGGTCAGCAGGAAATTGCGCCCATGCAGCGAATAGACCCAGCTGGTGCGCAGGATCAGGTGTTCTGCGCCTGCTGCGCGGATCGCCTGTTCTCCGGCCAGCTTGCTGCGTCCGTAGATTCCCAGGGGGTTGGGCGCGTCGTCCTCGTCGTATGGCGTGGCCTTGCTGCCGTCGAAGACATAGTCGGTGGAGTAGTGGATCAGTGGCACGCCAAGGCGTGCGGCTTCCTCGGCCACTATTCCTGGCGCCTCGGCATTGATGGCGAAGGCCAGTTCCGGCTCGTTCTCTGCCTGATCCACCGCAGTGTGTGCCGCCGCATTGATGATCAGGTCGGGGGGCTGTCGGCGCAGTGGTTCGCGCAGCTGTTCCGGTCGGGCCATGTCGAACTGGTCGCGGCCAACCAGGCACACCTCGCCCAGTCCGGCCAGGGCGCCCTGCAACGCCTGGGCAACCTGGCCATTGTGGCCGCAGACAAGGATTTTCACGGGAACAGCTCCGCATCCTTGAACAATTTGCCGGCCTGGTCCTTGGCGGACAGGATCGGTGCTTCCAGCAGGCCCCAGTCGATCGCCAGCTGAGGGTCATCCCAGCGGATGCAGCGTTCGGCGCTCGGGGTGTAGTAATCGGTGGTTTTATAGAGGAAGTCGGCCGACTCGCTCAGCACCAGGAAGCCATGGGCAAATCCTGGTGGTATCCAGAATTGACGGTGCTCCACGGCGCTCAGTCGCGTCGCGACCCACTTTCCACAGGTAGGTGAGCTTTGCCGCAGGTCCACGGCGACGTCGAGGACCTCGCCCTGCATGACCCGCACCAGTTTCCCCTGGGGATTGTCGATCTGGTAGTGCAGGCCGCGCAACACGCCCTTTTGCGAGCGTGAGTGGTTGTCCTGCACGAAGTTCACGTCAACGCCAGCCTTGTCGGCAAAATCCCGTGCGTTGAAGCTTTCGAAGAAGAAGCCACGGCTATCACCAAAAATCTTCGGTTCGATGATCAGAACATCCGGGATGGCCGTGGCGATGATATTCATGGGGTCTCTTCTATCAATTTACTGAGGTACTGTCCGTACCCCGTCTTCTTAAGTTCTTCGGCCTTCTTCTGCAATTCTTGACGGCTGATCCAGCCTTTCTGATAGGCGATCTCTTCCAGGCACGCGATTTTCAATCCCTGCAGGTGCTCGATGGTCCGCACATACTGGGAAGCTTCCAGGAGGCTGTCGTGGGTGCCGGTGTCGAGCCATGCAAGGCCGCGCCCCAGGCGCTCCACGCGCAGGTCGCCACGTTCCAGGTAGGCGTTGTTGATGTCGGTGATCTCCAGTTCGCCGCGTGGGGAGGGCTTGACTCCCTTGGCAATCTTCACCACATCGTTGTCGTAGAAGTACAGGCCGGTAACGGCGTAGCTGGACCTTGGCTTGGCTGGCTTTTCTTCGATCGACAAGGCCCGGCCATTGCCGTCGAACTCGACCACGCCGAAGCGCTCGGGGTCCTTGACCCAGTAGCCGAACACCGTGGCGCCGGCCTGGTGCTTGACCGCGCGCTGGAGCTGTTCGCTGAAGCCCTGGCCATGGAAGATGTTGTCGCCCAGGATCAGGCATACCGAGTCGTTGCCGATGAACTCCTCGCCAATCAGGAAGGCCTGGGCCAGGCCGTCGGGTGACGGTTGCTCGGCATAGCTGAGGTTGATGCCGAACTGGCTGCCGTCACCGAACAGCTGGCGGTACTGCGGAAGGTCGGCGGGCGTGGAGATCAGGAGGATATCGCGGATACCCGCCAGCATCAGGACAGAGACCGGATAGTAGATCATCGGTTTGTCGTAGATGGGCAGCAGCTGCTTGGAGGTGGCCAGTGTGATCGGGTGCAGGCGAGTGCCGGAGCCGCCGGCGAGGATGATGCCCTTGGTCATGCGATCGAATCCTTGTAATCGTTGTTGCCCAGTCGTTCACGCTGATAGCTGCCATCCTGGACATGGCGGCACCATTCAAGGTTGTCCAGGTACCACTGGACGGTCTTGCGCAGGCCTGTCTCGAAGGTTTCCTCGGGAACCCAGCCCAGTTCGCGCTCGATCTTGCTGGCGTCGATGGCATAGCGCTGGTCGTGGCCCGGGCGATCCTTGACGAAGGTGATCAGGTCAGCGTAGTTCGCAATTCCTGCAGGGTGTTGCGGAGCCAGCTCCTCGAGCAGGGCACAGATGCCACGCACCACATCGATGTTCTTCTGCTCGTTGTGGCCACCGATGTTGTAGGTCTCGCCGACCTCGCCTTCGCTCACCACCTTGAACAGTGCGCGGGCGTGATCCTCGACGAACAACCAGTCACGCACTTGCAGGCCATCGCCATAGACCGGCAGCGGCTTGCCTTCGAGGGCGTTGAGAATGACCAGTGGAATGAGCTTCTCGGGGAAGTGGAACGGCCCATAGTTGTTGGAGCAGTTGGTCAGCAGCACCGGCAACCCGTAGGTACGGTGCCAGGCGCGGACCAGGTGGTCGGAGGCCGCTTTGCTCGCCGAATAGGGCGAGCTGGGGGCGTAGGGCGTGGTTTCGGTGAACAGGTCGTCGACCCCGTGAAGGTCACCGTAGACCTCGTCGGTGGAAATGTGATGGAAGCGGAAAGCCTTGCGCTCCTCGTCGTCCAGCGTGTTCCAGTAACCCCGGGCAGCCTCCAGCAGGCTGTAGGTGCCGACGATGTTGGTCTGGATGAAGTCCGAAGGACCGTCGATGGAGCGATCCACATGCGATTCCGCCGCCAGGTGCATGATGGCGTGTGGCTGGAACCGGGCGAGCACAGCACTGACGGCGGCCTGGTCGACGATATCGACCTGGGCGAACTCATAGCGCGAATTGCTGGCGATGCTCGACAGTGATTCCAGGTTGCCTGCATAGGTCAGCTTGTCGAGATTGAGGACTTCATGCTCGGTATTGCTGATGAGGTGGCGTACCAGGGCCGATCCGATGAAACCGGCTCCCCCGGTAATGAGAATACGCATGTCGGATTCCCTTTCCTTCCAATAATGACGGTGGCTAACGGGCTCACAGCTTGTCGGCTGACAAGGCGGGAGGCAAGTTGAATGCGCCGGGTTGCATGTCCAGCGCGACGAAACGCCAATTGTACGCTGCCAGCTTGCCAATTTGCCTGCCTGGTGGCGTCATACAAGAAAAACGAGGTTTTTCGCCATGCCGCTTTCCACCCTGATCCAGCGCTCCAGCTTGCCCGCTCCTTCGCTCAGCGAGGCCCGGGCCCATGCCTTGCTGCGGGCGCATTACGATCTGGAGGGAGACCTGCAGTCGCTGGGCAGCCAGCAGGACCTGAACTTCCAGGTCGATGGCCGCGATGCGCGTTATGTGCTCAAGGTCTGTCACGGCAGCTACGCCAAGGTTGAACTGGAAGCCCAGCATGCCGCGTTGGGTCATTTGCGCGAACGCGCATTGCCGGTACCTGCGGTCCGACGGGCCATCGACGGCGAGGATCTGCTGGCGCTGGATATCGATGGCCAGGCTCTACGCGTGCGTTTGCTCGATTTTATCGACGGTCAGCCGCTGACCCGCCTCAAGCACATGGCCCCGCGGTTGATGGCCGGGATGGGGGCGCTCTGTGCCAAGGTCGACAGGGCCTTGGCCGATTTCGATCACCCAGGGCTGGAGCGCACCCTGCAGTGGGACCCGCGGCACGCTCAAGCGCTGATCCAGTACCTGTTGCCGGTGTTACAGGATGCCCGACGTCGCGAGCAGGTGGCACAGGTCGCCGAGCTCGCAGCCACTCGCCTGCAACCGCTGGTCGAGCAGTTACCGGTCCAGGCCGTGCACCTGGACATCACCGACGACAATGTGGTCTGGGCCCGCGACGACCAGCGGCAGTGGCAGGTGCAGGGCGTCATCGACTTCGGCGACTTGCTGCGTACCTGGCGCATCGCCGACCTGTCGGTGACCTGCGCGGCCCTGCTGCACCACGCCGAGGGCGACCCGTTGCGCATCCTGCCAGCGGTCAGCGCCTATCACGCGGCGAACCCGTTGCAGGAGGTTGAGCTGCGCGCCTTGTGGCCGCTGGTGCTGAACCGCGCCGCGGTGCTGGTGCTCAGTAGCGAGCAGCAGCTGGCGATCGACCCGGACAACCAGTACACCCGCGACAACATTGCCCATGAGTGGGAGATCTTCGACACTGCCTGCGCCGTACCCGCCGCGCTGATGGAGGCGGCGATCCTGCAGGCGGCGGGCCAGGTGCCCGTGACGCCGGACATGAGCGCTTGCGCCGCGTTGCTGCCGAGTCTTGCCGGGCAGCCGGTCGCCCGGGTCGACCTGGGCGTGCTCAGCCCCCTCTGCGAGGCGGGCAATTGGGAGCAGCCGGGCTTCGACCAGCGCCTGCTCGCCGCCCAGCCGGGCCCGGCGTGCAGCCTCCATGGGCAGTACCGCCTGTCGCAAACCCATATCGATCGGCCCGAAGAGCCGGCCACCTGTGCCCTGGGCGTGGAGCTGAGCCTGCTGCCCGGCAGCGCGCTGCAAGCACCCGAGGCCGGTATCTGGCAGCGCACCGGGGATGGTCGTGGCTGCCTGCGAACCGCACACTGGAGCCTGTGGCTCGCTGGCCTGGAAGAGACGCCGGCCGATGGCCAGGCGCTGCTCAAGGGGCAGGCGCTGGGCGCGACCTGTGGCTTCCTCAGCGTGCAGCTGTGCCTGGATGTCGATACCCGCCCACCGTTCTTCGCCACACCGTCCCACGCATCCGCCTGGCTGGCCCTGTGCCCGTCACCGCGCTCCCTGCTGGGCTTTGACTGCGACGCCGAGCCGCTGGCCGACCCGCAGGCGCTGCTGGCCCGTCGCGATGCCAGCTTCGCCCGCTCGCAGAAGCATTACTACGCCCAGCCGCCACATATCGAGCGCGGCTGGCGCAACTACCTGATCGACATGCAGGGCCGCTCGTACCTCGACATGCTCAACAACGTCGCGGTGCTTGGCCATGGCCATCCGCGCATGGTCGCCGAGTCGGCGCGCCAGTGGTCGCTGCTCAACACCAACTCGCGCTTCCACTACGCGGCCATCGCCGAGTTCTCCGAGCGCTTGCTGGAAGTGGCCCCGGAAGGCTTTGACCGGGTGTTCCTGGTCAACAGCGGCACCGAGGCCAACGACCTAGCGATCCGCCTGGCCTGGGCCTACAGCGGCGGGCGCGACCTGCTCAGCGTGCTGGAGGCCTACCACGGCTGGTCGGTGGCCACCGACGCGATCTCCACCTCCATCGCCGACAACCCCCAGGCTCTGGAGACCCGTCCGGACTGGGTGCATCCGGTGGAGGCGCCGAACACCTTCCGTGGCCGCTACCGGGGCGCCGACAGCGCCGCCGACTACCTGCGTGATGTCGATGCCAAGCTGGCCGACCTCGACGCCCGTGGCCGCCAGCTGGCCGGCATGATCTGCGAGCCGGTGTACGGTAACGCCGGGGGCATCTCGTTGCCGCCGGGCTACCTGCGTGAGGCCTATGCCAAGGTGCGCCAGCGCGGCGGGGTGTGCATCGCCGACGAGGTGCAGGTCGGCTATGGGCGCCTGGGCGAGTATTTCTGGGGTTTCGAGGAGCAGGGCGTGGTGCCGGACATCATCACCATGGCCAAGGGCATGGGCAACGGCCAGCCGTTGGGCGCGGTGATCACCCGGCGCGAGATCGCCGAGGCACTGGAGGCCGAGGGCTATTTCTTCTCCTCGGCCGGAGGCAGCCCGGTCAGTTGCTGCATCGGCATGGCGGTGCTGGATGTGATGCGCGACGAAGGGCTGTGGGACAACGCCCGTGACGTCGGCCGCCACTTCAAGGCACGCCTGCAGGCATTGGTCGATAAATATCCGCTGGCCGGCGCCGCCCACGGTTCCGGGTTCTACCTGGGGCTGGAACTGGTGCGCGACCGCCAGACCCTGGAGCCGGCGACCGAGGAGACCATGATCCTGTGCGATCGCCTGCGCGACCTGGGGATCTTCATGCAGCCGACCGGCGACTACCTGAACATCCTCAAGATCAAACCGCCGATGTGCACCACGCGGGCGAGCGTGGACTACTTTGTCGACAGCGTGGAGCGGATCCTGGGTGAAGGTTTGTGATATCGATTTTTATCGGATTTTGTGCGTCGTTTATACGAAAACGGTCTTGTCGATAACTTCTAAAGTCGATATTTATCGTTTATAAATGTCCGCTTTACCGTAGCCGGGACCGCGATGCGGTCCTTTCGCGGCACAAGGCCGCTCCTACAGGTCCCACACATTTTCTTTGTAGGAGCGGCCTTGTGCCGCGAAAGGCGCGCGCAGCGGGCCCTGGACCACCGACAGTTGCCATCAGAGGCCATCGATGAAAACGCTCAACTCGACTCCCCGCGCCGACGGTTTCCATATGCCCGCCGAGTGGGCCCCCCAGACCCAGGTGTGGATGGTCTGGCCGGAGCGCCCGGACAACTGGCGCCTGGGTGGCAAGCCGGCGCAGGCCGCGCACGTGACTCTGGCCAAGGCCATCGCCCGTTTCGAGCCGGTCACCGTGGCGGTGTCCGCCGGCCAGTACGCCAACGCCCGTCGCCAGCTCGACCTGCCCAACATCCGCGTGGTCGAGATCAGCAACGATGACGCCTGGGTGCGCGACACCGGGCCGACCTTCGTCATCAACGACCATGGCGAAGTGCGTGGCGTGGACTGGGGCTTCAACGCCTGGGGTGGCTTCGACGGTGGCTTGTACGCACCGTGGAACCGCGACGAGGAGCTGGCCGCCAAGGTCATGGAGATGGAGCGCGTGCAGCGCTACCACACCGAAGGTTTCGTGCTCGAGGGCGGTTCGATCCACGTCGACGGCGAAGGCACCCTGATCACCACCGAGGAGTGCCTGCTCAACCGCAACCGCAACCCGCACCTGAACCGCGAGCAGATCGAGGACATCCTGCGCGAGCACCTGGCGGTCGAGACCATCGTCTGGCTGCCGGACGGCCTGTACAACGACGAGACCGATGGCCACGTCGACAACTTCTGCTGTTACGTCAGCCCCGGCGAAGTGTTACTGGCCTGGACCGATGATTCCAATGACCCCAACTATGCACGCTGCCATGCCGCCTACGAGGTGCTGAAAAACACCCGTGACGCCAAAGGGCGCGAGTTCGTGGTGCACAAGATGCCGATCCCGGGGCCGCTGTATGCCACCCAGGCAGAATGCGACGGCGTCGATCATGTGGTGGGCAGCCAGGAGCGTGACCCGTCGGTGCGTCTGGCCGGTTCCTACGTGAACTTCCTGATCGTCAACGGCGGCATCATCGCCCCGAGCTTCGACGACCCGGCCGATGCCCAGGCCCGGGCGATCCTGGCCAAGGTCTTCCCGGATCACGAAGTGGTGATGATCCCGGGGCGCGAGCTGCTGCTGGGCGGTGGCAACATCCACTGCCTGACCCAGCAGCAGCCGGCACCGGTAAAACGTTGATCGGCCAATGAGTGAAAAACCCGTCGGATGACGGGTTTTTTTATGCTCGCGATAGTCGGTCGGGCGGCATGGCACAGCAATTGTATTGATTTTTCCTCGTGCTTCAGGGGAATGGACCTACGCCATTCTGTAACGCGCCTGAAGTACCTTAGCCGCTCACTAGGCCCGGGGAGTACGTGAGGAAATGAACGCAGCAAGTGAGTCGGCTTTGCCCCCAGCGGCAGCCAGCCACCGATCGCTCAGAATCCTGGCTCAGTGGTTGAAACGTCATGGAGACAATCGGGTCAGGACGACCGACCCACGACGCCTGCTGGATGGGCGATACCCTCAAGGCCTGATCAGCGAGGAAGAGCTCGAAGCTCTGCTGGCTGTCTGGCATTGATCGGGAAGGAACCCGTCGCAGAAAAAAACGCCACCGCATCTGCGGTGGCGTTTTCGTTTGTGAGGCGTGCAGCAGAAGTACGCATCCCCTGTG
>NZ_JANCLM010000070.1:0-15748 GCF_024259445.1 Pseudomonas sp. DVZ6 | reverse complement strand
GATCAAGATCAAGATCAAGATCAAGATCAAGATCAAGATCAAGATCAAGATCAAGATCAAGAGATGAGCGTTTCTTGATTGGAGGGTGGTGTTATTTCAGTGATCAGACCCCTCGCCAACATATAGCAAGAGGCCTGAACAGTTTGACCACATACATTGCACCCACGGTTTACGCAGGTCTAAACACAATCACAGAACTTGCCGCAAGAACGCCTGCGCCCGCACATCCTTCGGCGCAGCAAAGAATTCCTGTGGCGGCGAATCTTCCAGCAACTTCCCATGATCAAAGAACAACACCCGATCCGCCACTTCCCGGGCAAAGCCCATCTCGTGCGTCACGCAGACCATGGTCATGCCCTCCTGGGCCAGGGTCTTCATCACGTCCAGCACCTCCCCGACCATCTCCGGATCAAGCGCCGAGGTCGGTTCATCGAACAGCATCACCTTCGGGTCCATCGCCAGGGCCCGGGCGATGGCCACCCGCTGCTGCTGGCCACCGGAGAGCCGCGACGGATACTCGTTGGCCTTCTGCGCGATACCGACCTTTTCCAGCAACGCCCGGGCCTTGGCTTCACGCTCGGCCTTGTTGCGCTTGCGCACCACCTTCTGCGCCAGGCACAGGTTCTCCAGCACGGTCATGTGCGGGAACAGGTTGAAGTGCTGGAACACCATCCCGACTTCACGTCGATAGGCGTTGATATCGGTCTTGGGGTCGTCCAGTTGCAGGCCGTTGATGGACACATGGCCCTCGTCGAAATGCTCCAGACCATTCAGGCAGCGCAGGAAGGTCGACTTGCCCGAGCCCGAAGGCCCCAGCACCACCACCACCTCGCCCTTGGCGACCTGGGTGGTGACGTTGTCCACCGCGCGCACCACCTGGCCGCGGGTGTCGAAGACTTTCAGCAGGTCACGGACTTCAATCACTTTGCGCAAGCCTCCGCTCGAGCCGGCTGGCGATATGCGACAGCGGCAGGTTGATCAGCAGGTACAGGCCCGCCACGCAGAACCAGATCTCGAAGGTCGAGAACGAGGTGGTGATGGCCTCGCGGCCGCTCTTGGTCAGCTCGGTAATGGCGATCACCGACACCAGCGAGGTGTCCTTGACCAGGCTGATGAACTGCCCGGCCAGCGGTGGCAGCACGCGCTTGAAGGCCTGGGGCAGGATCACATGGCGCATGGACTGGGCGCCATTGAGGCCCAACGAACGTGCTGCTTCGTTCTGGCCCTTGGCGATCGACTGCACGCCGGCACGGACGATCTCGGCCACGTAGGCGCCGGTGAACAGCGCCAGCGCCGCCACCCCGGCGAACTCGCGGGACAGGTTGAGCACGGTGCCGATGAAGAAGTAGAAGATGAAGATCTGCACCAGCAGCGGCGTGCCGCGTACCAGCTCGACATACACCGTGGACAGGTCACGCAGGGTGGGGTTGCTCGACAGCCGGCACAGCCCGGCGAACAGGCCGATCACCAGGCCCAGGGCGCCGGAGATCACCGAGATCCACAGCGTGGTCCACAGGCCCCAGGCCAAGGGGCCAGCGGCCCAGTGGCGGGTGACGCCAATGGCATCGCCCTCGGCGACGTCGTCACCACGGGCCAGCAGCATGCTGTCCTTGGCCACTTCGACGACCTGGGTGTCGCCGCTCTCATCCTTCAGGGTGACCCGGGCGTTGTCGCCGGACACCACGATTTCCTCGACCGTGCCCGGGTTGGTGGCACGCTGGGTTTCCTCGGCCTTGTAGGCGAAGTATTGCGGAACACGGTTCCAGCGCCACTCGTAGGAAATCATCGAGGTGGCCAGGTACAGGCTGATCGCCAGGCCCACCAGGACCAGCGCGGTCAGCCCATGCCAGGGCCACTGTGCTTTCTTGTGTTTGATCACTTGGGGTACTTCCACAAAAAAAGAAACGCGCCGGGTGGAGCTTTAGCGATAGCCCGTGGAGCGTGCGTTGTACTTGCCGGCCTCTTCGCGGGTAAACCCGCTCCCACAGATGTAGCCAAACCCTGTGGGAGCGGGTTTACCCGCGAAGAGGCCAGCGAAAACATCCGCTGTCCTCGATCTACCGCCCTCAGTCCAACCTGCGCGTCGGGATCAAAGTCTAGGCTTTTGGCCCGACCCTTATTCCATTTCCTTCAGCCATTCCTTGCTCTTGAACCACTTGTCGTGAATACGATCGTAGGTCCCGTCATGCTTGATCTGGTGCAGGAAGTTGTTGATGTAGTTGATGCTGTCGTAGTCGCCTTTCTTCAGGCCGAAGGCCAGCGGCTCGTAGGTGAAGGGCTCTTCCAGGAACACCAGCTTGCCGGCGCCGGCCTTCTCCACCGCCACCACGTTGTAGGGCGAGTCATAGACGAAGGCGTCGGCCTTGCCGTTGACCACGTCCATCACCCCTTCCTGCTCGTTGTCGTAGCCGTGGTACTTGGCCTTGCCGATCAGCTTCTTCGCGACCATCTCGCCGGTGGTGCCGAGCTTGGAGGTGAGGCGGTACTTCTCGTTGTTCAGGTCCTTGTACGACTTGATCTCGCCCGCCAGCTCCTTGCGGATCAGCAGGGTCTGGCCGACCACGATAAAGGGTTCGCTGAAGTTCAGGCGCAGGTTGCGCTCCTGGGTCAGGGTCATGCCACTGCCGATGAAGTCGAACTTGTCGGTCATCAGGGCCGGGATGATGCCGTCGTAGGCGGTGGAGACCATCTCCAGCTTGACGCCCATGGACTTGGCCATGGCCTTGAGGATGTCGACTTCGAAGCCGATGATCTCACCGCGCTTGTTGGTCATTTCGAACGGCATGTAGGTCGGGTCCATGCCCACGCGCAGGGTGCCACGCTTGACCGCGTCATCGATGGCGCCGGCCTGGGCGGCGGTCACCGCGATCAGGGCGGTCGCACCTACCAGCAGTCGCGACAGGTATTTCTTAATCATCACCAAGTCCCCTAGCAAGAAGTACGCAGATTTTTCTTGTAAGCACGGTCCGACAGACCGATGCGCAATATCGGGACGGATGCTAACGCATGCGCGGCGCCGGACCTAGAGCCGGGGGGGACTTTGTTGGCCAAAATCGACCAGAAAGCATCGCGGGGCCAGCCCGCTCCCACGCACCGTTGAGATGGCGTGGGAGCGGGCTGGCCCCGCGATTATCCGAGCAACGGACTCAAGCCAGGGCTGGCTGGGCCACGTTCTCCGGGTGCAGCGGCAGCAACGGCGAGTGCGGATCGTTGGCGATGGACGCCCGCCACACATCGATCCACGCCGTGTTGTGCCCGGCCCACACCTGCTCGTGCAGGCGCGACAGCGCCACCGGGTCGCTGAGCAGCGCCAGGCGGGTGTTCAGGTCCAGGCCTTTCGGGCCGACTTCCAGGGCCTTGGCCACGCGCTCGGCGCGCAGCGCCTCGATCGGGGCCGCCTGACCGTGACGCGCCGTGGCCATGGCACAGGCCAGGGCGTTCTGGCGCGGGTCGACCACGGCACGGACGAAACCGTCGTGCAAGGCGTGCCAGCGGTTCTCGTGGGTGTACTGGTCGGTCGCCAGCAGCTCTTGCGGCGTAGCGTATTCCTCGGGGATGAGGAACAGCTTCTCGTCCTTGGCCGCCAGGCCCAGGCGCGTGCGGCTGGAGATCACCGACACCGGGATCGACAGCACCAGCGAGCCGACGATCGGCGCCAGCCACCACAGGAAGCTCGGGTTCAGCCAGGCCACCAGCCCAGCCCAGGCGATACCCAGCAGGGTCTGCGGACCATGGCGACGCACCGCTTCGCTCCACGGCGTGGAGTCGTCGTCACGCTGCGGCGAGTTCCAGGTCGCGGCCCAGCCGAGGAACGCGGCCAGCACGAAGCGGGTGTGGAAGATCATCCGCACCGGTGCCAGCAGCATGGAGAACAGCATCTCCATCAGCATCGACAGGGTGACCTTGATGCGCCCGCCGAACTCGGTGGCGCCCTTGGCCCAGATCAGGATGATGCTGAGCAGCTTGGGCAGGAACAGCAGCACGATGGTGGTGGAGAACAGCGCAATGGCCTTCTCCGGATGCCACTGCGGCCACAGCGGGTAGAGCTGGAACGGCTCGATGAAGTACTGCGGCTCCATCAGGGTGTTGGTTGCCAGCAGCGCCGTCGACAGCACCAGGAACAGGAACCACAGCGGCGCCGACAGGTACGACATCACCCCGGTGAGGAACACCGCGCGGTGCACCGGGTGCATGCCCTTGACCAGGAACAGGCGGAAGTTCATCAGGTTGCCGTGGCACCAGCGACGGTCGCGCTTGAGCTCGTCGAGCAGGTTTGGCGGTAGCTCTTCGTAGCTGCCCGGCAGATCATAGGCGATCCACACGCCCCAACCGGCACGGCGCATCAGCGCGGCTTCGACGAAGTCGTGGGAGAGGATAGCACCGGCGAACGCGCCCTTGCCCGGCAACGGCGCCAGGGCGCAGTGCTCGATGAACGGCTTCATGCGGATGATCGCGTTGTGACCCCAGTAGTGCGACTCGCCCAACTGCCAGAAGTGCAGGCCGGCGGTGAACAGCGGGCCGTACACGCGGGTGGCGAACTGCTGCATGCGCGCATACAGGGTGTCCATGCCCGAGGCTTTCGGTCCGGTCTGGATGATACCGGCGTCCGGGTTGGCCTCCATCAGGCGCACCAGGCTGCTCAGGCACTCGCCGCTCATGACGCTGTCGGCGTCGAGCACGACCATGTACTTGTACTCGCCGCCCCAGCGACGGCAGAAGTCGTCGAGGTTGCCGCTCTTGCGCTTCACCCGGCGCCGACGGCGGCGGTAGAAGATGCGGCCGAAACCCTTGGTTTCGCGGCACACATCGAGCCAGGCCTGTTGTTCGGCGACGGCGATGTCGGTGTCGTTGGTGTCGCTGAGCACGAAGAAGTCGAACCGGTCGAGGTTGCCGCTGGCAGCCACCGACTCGAAGGTGGCGCGCAGGCCGGCGAACACCCGTGGCACGTCTTCGTTGCAGATCGGCATCACCAGCGCGGTGCGCGCCTCGGGCGCGATCGGCTCGTTGCCGGCGCTGCTGCCGGAAATCTTGTACTTGTCACGCCCGGTGAGCAGCTCGAGGAAGCCCATCAGGGCGGTCCAGAAGCCCGCCGACACCCAGCAGAACAGGATGCCGAACAGGACCAGGATGGAGGTCTGCAGAGCATACGGCCACACCTGCACCACCGTGTCCCACAGCGGCTGGTTGACGATTTCGTCGAGATCAACGAACGACCAACCCTGGTACGGCAGGATGCCCTTCATGTACCAGCCGGCGACGAGGGTCTGGCCGATCATCAGGGTCAGCAGGATGTAGCGGCGGATCGAGCCGACCGTGCGCCAGCGCGCCGGCGGCAGCTCGCGCTTGGGCGGCTGCGGGGCGTTGGTGCGGCCGGTCATGCGCCGCCACATGCGGATCAGGATGTTGGTGCGCCACGGCTCGGGCACGACCTTGGTGCGCTTGATCGGCGGGGCGATCTTCAGGCACAGCCGCCCACCGGCATCGACGCCGAGCATCTCGGCGTCTTCCAGCTCGGCGGCGCTGCCGACGGTAAGACGGGCGCCCACCGAGGCCTGGGCGGCCTCGGCGGTGCCGGCGGCCGGTTGGGCCGCCAGGTGTTGGTGCAGCTCGCTGAAGGAGGTGCAGCGGGCGAGTTCCGCACGCTGCTCGTCGCTCAGGGGAAGGTGGGCCAGGTACTCGCTCAGCGATTCCGGCCTTGCGCTTGAGTTACTCATCGGCAGGCAACTGATAGCTCCAGGTCTCGGTCAGCACTTTCTCGGTGGTGGCCGGGGTCCCGTTGGTGGATGCCGCATCGGCGGCGGGTTGCTCGGCAGCCTTCTCGGCCTTGGCTTTCTCGGCCTTGGCGTGAGCATGCTTGGCCGCGGCCTTGTCCTGCTTGGCCGGCTTGGGCTGTTCGACCGGAACGTCGCGCAGCAGCGCGGCGCGCATCTCGGTGGATTTCTTCGGATCCTGCACCTTCAGGCGCAGGGTCAGGCGCCAGCCTTTGGTTTCCGGGTTGTAGCGCAGGTTGTTCTCGACCACTTCGGCGTTGTCGCCGACGCTGACCTGGCTGCGCACGGCGGTGTCGGCCGGCAGCGTGGCCAGGTTCGGGCCGATGAAGTCGACCAGGAAGGCCACGGTGCCATCGGTCTGGCGGATCAGGTTGGACTGTTTGACGTCGCCGGTGGAGCGCAGGGTCTGCTTGACCCAGCCCAGCTCCTGCGAATGCAGTTGGTCTTCCTTGATGGTCCAGCGCAGGCGGTAGTCGTACTCGAACGGCTTGCCCACTTCAGGCAGTTTTTCCGGGCTCCAGAAGGCCACGATGTTGTCGTTGGTCTCGTCGGCGGTCGGGATCTCGACCAGGTCGACGGTGCCCTTGCCCCAGTCGCCCTTCGGCTCGATCCAGGCGCTCGGGCGCTTCTCGTACTCGTCGTCGAGGTCTTCGTAGTCGCTGAAGTCGCGCTGGCGCTGCAGCAGGCCGAAACCACGCGGGTTCTCGACGCTGAAGTTGCTCACGGCCAGGTGTTTCGGATTGTTCAGCGGACGCCACAGCCATTCGCCGTTGCCGGCGTGGATCGCCAGGCCTTCGGAGTCGTGCAGGGCCGGACGGTAGTTCATGACCTTGGACGGCTGGTTGGGGCCGAACAGGTACATGCTGGTCAGCGGGGCGATGCCCAGGCGGCTGACGTTGTCACGCAGGTAGACCCGCGACTTGACGTCGACCAGGGTGTCTTCGCCAGGGCGCAGGGTCAGCTTGTAGGCGCCGGTGGAGCGCGGCGAGTCGAGCAGCGCGTAGATCACCAGGTGCTTGTCGTTCGGCTTGGGCTTCTCGATCCAGAATTCGCGGAAGCGCGGGAATTCCTCGCCGGACGGCAACGCGGTGTCGATGGCCAGGCCACGGGCCGACAGGCCGTAGCGGTGGCCCTTGCCGACCACGCGGAAATAGCTGGCGCCAAGCAGGGTCATGATCTCGTCCTGCTTGTCGGCCTTGTTGATCGGGTAGAGCACGCGGAAACCGGCGTAGCCGAGGTTCTTGGTGGCTTCGGCGTCATGCGGCACGTCACCGAACTCGAAGCGGCTCGGGTCGTACTTGATTTCCTTGACCTTGTTGGCGGTGATCTCGTTGATGGTCACCGGCGTGTCGAAGTGCATGCCCTGGTGGTAGAACGAGAGCTTGAACGGCGTCTTGTCCTTGGCCCACTCGGCCTTTTCCTGCAGGAAGCGGATCTTCTGGTAGTCGGCGTACTTCATGTCGCGGAACACCGGCGGCAGGTTGCTCTTCGGTGCCTCGAACTTCTGACCGGCCAGATCCTTTGCCTTGGCTGCAACGTCGTCCAGATTGAATGCCCACAGCTGGCCCGCGCTCAACAGGCCGACCAGTGCCACGCCGGCCAGCATGGCCTTGCGCAGCCGGGTACCGGGGATTCTAGGTGCAATACAGGGGCTTACAATCACGAGCAATCCTCGCCGAAAACAGATCATGAAACCAACGGCCAGCGACCAATGCCGGGTTGGCGAGCACTGTTCGGACCCCGTGAGGGCGTAATGATTCCCCAAACGGATCCTGACAATGCTCGAGTCAAAGTGAAACGAACCTGCGAACGCAGGTTCATGCAGCGCGCGATTATCCAGCAGGTCGCGTTACAACGCATCAGGCTGAACAAACTATTTATCGTACAAAACCCCTTGTTTTTCGACAAACAAGGGGTTTTTTGACCTCATATTTGTAACATAAATGTTACCGGGCCATCATTGACCAGATGCACCTGCATGTCTGCACCGAAGCGACCACTGGCCACCAGCGGGTGCCGGGCCTGTGCCTGGCGCAGCAGATAGTCGAACAGCTCGGCGCCGAGGGCCGGTGGCGCCGCCGTGGAAAAGCTCGGGCGCATGCCGTTGCGGGTGTCGGCGGCCAGGGTGAACTGCGACACCAGCAGCAGGCCGCCACCGACATCCTTGAGCGAGCGGTTCATCTTGCCCTGCTCGTCGCTGAACACCCGGTAGTTCAGCAGTTTGTGCAACAGCTTGTCGGCATGCTCGGGCGAATCTTCAGGCTCGACCGCCACCAGCGCCAGCAACCCCTGGTCGATGGCGCCGACAATCTCCCCTGCCACTTCCACCCGCGCGCCACGCACACGCTGAATCAGCCCCTTCATGCTTCTTCCAGGGGCAGGTCGAGCAGGCGCCGGGCCATCTGGTCGGCGGCGCGCACCAGGGCGTCGGTGATGCCGGGCTCGGAGGCGGCGTGGCCGGCGTCGCGGATCACCTTCAGCTCGCTGTTCGGCCAGGCCTGGTGCAGCTCCCAGGCGTTGTCCAACGGGCAGATCACGTCGTAGCGGCCATGCACGATCATCGCCGGCAGGTGAGCGATCTTCGGCATGTCGCGGATCAGCTGGTCTGGCTCGAGGAAAGCGTTGTTGGTGAAGTAATGGCACTCGATGCGAGCGATCGACAGGGCGCGCTGCGGCTCGGAGAAGCGGTCGACCACCAGCGGGTTCGGGCGCAGGGTCGCGGTGCGGCCCTCCCAGGTGGACCAGGCCTTCGCGGCATGCATCTGGGCGATCTGGTCGTTGCCGGTCAGGCGCTTGTGGAAGGCGTTGACCAGGTCGCCGCGCTCCTCCGGCGGGATCGGTGCGATGTAGTCCTGCCAGTAGTCGGGGAACAGGCGGCTGGCGCCTTCCTGGTAGAACCAGTGGATCTCCTGCGGGCGGCACAGGAAGATGCCGCGCAGGATCAGGCCATGCACCCGCTCGGGGTGCTTCTGGGCGTAGGCCAGG
The DNA here is from genome assembly GCF_024259445.1 of Pseudomonas sp. DVZ6. Taxonomy (NCBI): domain Bacteria; kingdom Pseudomonadati; phylum Pseudomonadota; class Gammaproteobacteria; order Pseudomonadales; family Pseudomonadaceae; genus Pseudomonas; species Pseudomonas sp. DVZ6. Next base: position 6,992 of record NZ_JANCLM010000070.1, on the reverse strand, counting down.
GCCAGGGTGGAGCCCCAGGAGCCGCCGAACAGCACCCATTTGTCGATGCCGAGGTGCTCGCGGATGCGTTCCAGGTCCTCGACCAGGTGCCAGGTAGTGTTGTTCTCCAGGCTCGCGTGCGGCGTGGAGCGGCCGCAGCCGCGCTGGTCGAAGGTGACGATGCGGTACAGGTTGGGGTCGAAGTAGCAGCGGCTCTGGGCATCGCAGCCCGCGCCCGGGCCACCGTGGATGAACACCACGGGCAGACCTTCCGGCGAGCCGCTCTCATCGACATACAGCACATGCGGCGCTTCCACGGCCAGATCGTGCCGGGCGTAGGGTTTGATCTGCGGGTAGAGGGTCTGCATCGCGCACTCCGTGTGAGGATATTGTCTGCCGTTGGGCATCATAAACCTGAATTGCGCTTTGAGCATGCTCTCGTGCTGGGTGCGATGCATGCGGACGGGTTCTACGGCCAGATCATGTTATGTCCTTGGTCGGCGGCACAGTCCATACCATCCGGGCCTCCCTTCCATCGAGGCCCCACCATGAGCGTCAACAACAACGGCGTCGCTGGCGCGCCAGTAACGGACGAACCCATAGGTTCACTGTCGCAGCGGCTGATCGCCGACAAGATGCCTGACTGGCTGAAGCACGTCGCAAAGCCGGCCCATGCCCACATGCGCAATGCCCTGAGCCAACCAAACGCCTGGTTCGACAAGGCTTGCCTGGCGCACCCGGACATCGCTCGACAGCTGGTACAGGAATATGGCACCCATCGACAGACCCAGGATGAGGTGACCAGGCTGCTCAAGCAGCTACCCGATCTACGGCAGTTCGCCACGCAGCAGCTGACCCAGGCGATCAAGCAGCGCTTCAATCTGCAACTGGACGTGAACAAGACCTATCTGTTCAACGCCCGCCGGGCCGAGGCTTATCAGGACGCCTCCCACGGCGACCCGATCGTTCAGGCAGCACGGTCGTTCAGACGAGCCACGCAGTCCTTGCTGCACAGCGCCTTGCAGAACTTCGAGGCCGAACAGGCGCTGCCTGGTGGGCTGGATACCGCCAGGCTCAGCTCAAGGGTGCTCGACAGCAATGCGTTCGTGGGCGTGGTGCCCAGCGGCAACCAGGTCGAGATCTCGCCGAGCGAATTCGCGGCATTATCCCGCGAGCTGGATATCGGTGGTCAGTACCAGGCGCTGATCGAAACGGCCTGCCAGGCGGATCCGCAGACGGCCAAGGTATTCGGCGACGCGGAACTGAGCACCCTGCGCCTGGAGCTGCACAGGGCTTATCTGGGCGAAAGGCTCGAACAGCCGCTGTATAAGGCCTTGCTCAAGCTGGTCGAACACGGCGAGGCCGAGTACGAAGGCCGTCCGCTGGGCGCGACCTTCCTGCAGCTGTTCGGCAGCTCGGTAACAGGCGCCTTGATCTTCGGTGTAGAAACGGGCCCCAGCCTGCCGTCGCGCTACCCTGCGTTCCAACTGCCCTTCCAGGGTTGGCTGGTCACCTATTTGCCCGGCGCGCGAATCCCCTTGAAGCATCACGCCACCGCCGAGGCACTGCAGGCCTACCTGCGCGAACAGCTGGGGGCCATGACCCGCCTGCAACTGCTCGACAGCGTGCCGGCACGCGACAGCAATGCCTTTCTCACCCAGTTGCTGGACTGCCTGCAACCGGTGGACTGGAGTACCTTAAAGGTCTTCCCGGGCCAGTACGGCGGTACGGTAAACCGTGTGCGCGATCCAGACGCCCGAGTGACGGTGGCACAGCAGCCCTTCGGGCAAGGCCTGCGCGAGGCGCTGGTCGCGCAGAAACGTCAAAGGTTCAGGGACGATGCCCTGTTCCACGCGGTCCCCACCGCGACGGAGGATCAGATAACCGCGCAGAAACAACTGGCGTACTACACCGGCCTGGCCTTCAACGCCCTGGCCTTGGGCAGTTTCTTCGTACCGGCCCTTGGTCCGGTGATGCTGGGACTGACGGCACTGCAACTGGGGCATGAAGTATACGAAGGGTTCGCCAGCTGGGCGCAGGGCGACAGGCAGCAGGCCCTGGCCTACCTAGTGGACGTGGTTGAAAACGTTGCCCAGTTGGCGGCTCTCGGGATCTGGGAGGCGAGCAGCGGAAAACCTGCCATCGAGAAAATCACCGCCGAGACGCCTTCATTTGTCGAAGAACTGGAGCCGGTGCGCAGGCCTGACGGCGAGGTCCGCCTCTGGTCCCCGGACCTGAAGCCATTTGCCCATGACATCGTGCTGCCTGCAGGCTTGAAAGCGGATGAGTTCGGCTTGTACCACCACGCAGGCAAGATCTGGTTGGCGCTGGAAGACCGCCTGTTCTCGGTCAAACCCATTGCTGCGCCCCACGCCTACGTCATCGAAAAACCACAAAGTCCCCAAGGCTACCAGCCTCGATTGCGCCACAATGGTGCAGGCGCCTGGCTGCATGAACTGGACCGACCACAGGCATGGCCATTGAAGCAGTTGGCCGGTCGGGCAGGACAACTGACCGCTGGGTTCGACGAAGCCACCCTGACCCGGATCCTCGACGTCAGCGGCACGGATGAGTCCATGTTGCGTCGAACCGTCAGCCAGAACCTGCGCTTGCCGGCGTTGCTGGAAGACACGCTGTCTCGTTTCAAGCTGGATCAGGAACTGCGCACCTCGGTGACGGAGCCAAACATGCTGCGCAAGACGTTCCAGAAGCGCTACGACCTTTTGTACGCCAGGCCCACCGCCCGCGGCGCCACCCTGCGGCAACGTTATCCACAGCTGCCGCTTCCGGTCATCGAAGAGCTGTTGCGCAATGCCAGCCTGGAGGAGCTGCAGGGTCTGGATAAAGGCAGGGTCCACGCCCGCCTTGGTGCAGAGGCTCGCACCTACCAGCAGCAGGTGCGCCTGGCCCGCGCCTATGAAGGGCTATATCTAAACACGGTGCGCAACTGGGACACTGACCGCTTGATCTTGCATACGCTGGAACAGCTTCCCGGCTGGCCCGCCGATACGGTCATCGATCTTGAGCAACACCTGCACTGGCCCGCCGAGCGCACACGAATCGGAGCACAGACCGCCGAGCCCAACGCCACCATTTTCAGCACGACCAATGGATACATCGTTGACGGCAGCAGTGCCCCAGAAGCCTCGGAGAGGCTTCACGACACGCTCTACAGTGCGCTGATGAAAGCCCTGCCGACACCCGCAATCAGCGTACTGGGTAACCTGGGAGTGAGCTACACGCAAGCACTCAAGCGCCTGCTTCGCCAGATGCCTCGACTTTCGCGCGAGGCGTTGCGCAAGGTGTTGCGCATGCAGCCCGTGCGCCAGGGCTTCCACTCGCCGATGCGTCTGGCCGACGGCCGCCTGGGATACCCGATGGGCGGCCATGGCGGCACTGGAGGCGGCTTCACCCGCCACACCCTGCTGCGCATGATCAGGGAAACCGGCCTGCCCGTGCATACGACGCGTACGGCCGACCAGATACTGGCCGACCTGGAAGGCAGCGGACTGAGCCGAAGCGAGATAAACATACGCCTGCAGGCATTGCTGGAGCGGCACACGACCTTGCGCGACACGCTGGCCGCATGGCGACGAGCGACAACCGCCACAGCCGGGCAGGACAGCGAAGCGATCGACACGCTGCATGAGCGGATCATCCAGCACTGGTATGACAATGCCCTGCCTGTGACACCCCACGAGGCGACACCATTGCGTCTGGAGCAGATCGCACTGGACACCTTCCCGTCCGACCTGCCCACGTTCTTTGGCGAAAGTGTCAGGCATCTTCAGCTCATCGACCCGTCCCACGGCAGCGCTTCGAGCCTGGGACGGCGCGAGCGCCAGCTGACCAGTCTGTTCCAACAGTTCCCAGGCTTACGCTCGCTGGAGGTGACCCGACCTTATGTCGACAACGCACCCGCCTCCAACTTCCTGTACGACCTCAGCTCGATCACCCGCCGCCTTCCGGCGCTCGAATCCCTCAGCATCACCAACCTGAACCTGGCATTGTCGAGCAGGGAGATCGAAAGCCTGAGAGCGTTGCCCCACCTTCGGCGCCTCATGCTGGACGGCAATCGGCTGTTATCGCACAGCTACCAGGCCTTCGAAGGCCTGACGCTGGACTACCTGGGCCTCGAACGCATGGACCTCGACCACTGGCCCCAGGGACTGAGGCCACGCCCTCTGACCCGCATCAGGGAGGTCTCGCTACGCGACAACCGTATCCGCTCACTGCCGAGCTTTCTCATGAGCAACGAACCGGACCTTGCCACCCACTCGGTCATTGCCCTGGAAGGCAATCCCATCATCGAGGATCAGCTGCTGCGCATCCTGCTCAATCAACAGGGCCTGGCCGGACGGATCCATGCCGACATTTCATCGTCCCTGAACGCCCGCCTGCGCCGCTACACTCAGCAGCGTGAAGCACTGCGCGACGCCCTCGACAGCTGGGCCAACGCATCAAGTTCGACGGCGCCGCTGAGCCAGGCCGCCATGGCCATGCGCAACCGGATCGGGGTCAGCATCAACAACTTCTGGCGCAACCAGGAACTGGGCATGCGCCAGACCACTCTGCGCCTGGAAAACATCGCCCTGGAGCATTTCCCGTCGCAACTTCCGTCCTTCTTCCACGATCGCGTGCGCAGCCTGTCGCTAGCCCGGATCAGCAGCACGAGCGCCCAGCTGGATGATTTCCTGCGACGCTTCCCCCTGGTGGAAAACCTCAGCCTCGTCGAACACACCCAGCCGAACCAGGCGCTGCCGACAGCACTCCTGCGCCTGCCCCGGCTCGTCTACCTGTCCTTGCGCGACATGGGGCTGATGATCGATGACAACGTGCTCGCCATCTTCGGCGCACTGGGCAACCTCAGCACACTGGAACTGGCCGGCAACCGCCTGGGCACAATCACCCAGGTGCCCGAGACCTTGCGCAACCTGACTCGGCTCGAGCTGAACAACATGGGTATCGAACAGTGGCCCGCCTGGCTGGACAGCCTGCTGCCGCTGGAACTGCTCGACCTGAGCGAGAACCGCTTGACCGAGTTGCCCGATCACATCTTCAGTAACCTCGATCACGACTTCCCCGTGTCGTCGATCGCCCTGTTCGACAACCCATTGAGCCGCAGCACCATGTTCCGTGCGCGCACCTCCTCGGACACCCAGCGCAACTTCACCTTCGCCATGAGCCTGCCCGATGACTTGCTGACCGCGACGTCTTCGGATGAAGAACTGGCGGGGGGGCACCTGCATAATCCAATCCTTCCCCTTGCCGATGACCAGCCACGCCTGGAGGCCTGGCTGCAAGGCGCACAGCTGGAAAACGAAGCACTGCGCGATACCTGGCAGCAACTGGAACAGGCAGGCGATGCGGGCAACCTGCTGTCGCTGGTCGGACGCCTGCAGCAGTCAGCGCCCTTTCGCAATGGCGCCAGCCGGCCGTCCTTCTGCCAGCGCGTGCGCATGGTCCTGATCAAGGCGCTGGTCAGGCCGGAAGAACGCGTACTGTTCAACGCCATTGCGCAGGAGGCACTGGTGCAACCGGACACCGGCAGCCAGACCTGCCACGACGGGGCACTACTGGTGTTCCAGAACATCGAGCTGCTGATCGACAGTCGTAGCCTGCTCAGAACCGCAGGCGATACGGAACACACGCTTTACCAGGAGCTCACGCGCCTCTATCGCCTGTACCGACTGGATGAGATCGCCCGCGACAAAGCCAAGGGCCGGGACGAGGCGGAGGTCCGCCTGGCCTATCGCCGCGGGCTGAATCAGGAGCTGAAACTGGGTGTGCCCGACGACAACATGCTCTACGAGGCCTTTGCCGATGTCAGCCGCAGCGAGCTGACAGCGGCGATGGACCAGGTCCACCGGGATGAGCAGGGTGAGTCGTTCCTGGGGTATGCCGCGAACAATGACCAATGGTGCCGATACCTGCGACTGACCTACGCAGCACGCTTCGACGCCATCGAGCAGCAGTACAGGGCGCAGGTCAGCGCCCTGGACGAGTCCCCGCAAAGCCTCGATGAACTGGCGCCCGAGTACGAAGCGCTGGAGAACGACAAGCAGGCACGGGAACGGCACCTGATCCGTGAACTGACCACACTGGCCAATCCGGATCGCAGTTGAGCGCTAGCGCCCGTATCGCTCCCGGCCCCACGTAAGGACCGTCTCCAGCAACCGTCTCAGGACCGCCTGGGTCGGTTGTGCCAGGTCCTGGCGATAGGCGAACGGCTCGACTTCATTCATGTACGTGCTCTGCGCCAGCTCCAGTTGCACGGCATGGATCTGTCGGGACGGGTCACCGTAGTGGCGGGTGATGTGTCCACCCTTGAAGCGGCCGTTGAGCACATGGCTGTAGTGCGGGAACTCGGCGCACACGCCCTGCAGCCGCTTGGCCAGCTCGGGATCGCAACTGGCGCCGTTGAAGGTACCGAGGTTGAAGTCCGGCAGTTTGCCGTCGAACAGATGCGGGATCAGCGAACGGATCGAATGGGCGTCCCACAGCAGCGCATAGCCGAACTCTGCGCGCAGACGCTCCAGCTCGCGACGAATCGTGTCGTGGTACGGGCGCCAGATCCCTTCCAGGTACGTCGCCCGCTCGTCGGCGCTCGGCACCTGGCCATCCTTGAACAACGGCTCGCCGTCGAACAATGTCGCCGGGTACAGGCCGGTGGTGGCGCCGGCGTACAGCGGCTTGTCGTCGTCCGGGCGGTTCAGGTCGATGACGAAGCGCGAATACTCCGCCGCCACTACACTTGCGCCCAGGTCACGGGCGAAGTCGTACAGGCGTGGAATGTGCCAGTCGGTGTCCGGCAGGCTGCGTGCCTGGTCGACCAGGCCATCGTGCACGGCTGGCGTCAGGCCCAGCCCGGCGTGAGGCATGCTGATCAGCAGTGGCAGCCGGCCTTGGTGAAAACTCAATACCTTGTCCATATGACTCCTACAGCGTATCTGATTGACCTTCGTGGGGGGGGGGGGGGGGGGGGGGGGGGGGGGCGGGGGGGGCGGCGGGGG